>JANYAA010000091.1 GCA_025355255.1 Chloroflexota bacterium
CGATCGTCGCCCTGGTCTTCCTGGGCAGCCAGGTCTCCGGGATCCTGCACAACGTTGGCTCTTCGATCTAGCCACCGACGCTGATCTGCAAGCGAGAACCGGCCGCCAGCTTGGCGGCCGGTTCTTCGTTGTCCGCGACCCGCTGAGGCGCGGGCCACCCGGCCCCGGGTCATGGGTAGGGGGCAGACGGTGCGCTGATCACGCAACTGGTGGCTCGTGCGGCCTTGCAGACCTCCTTGCAGGACGCTCCGTCTCTCCCCAAATCCTCCTACTGGTCCTAGCCCTAATGGTGGGTCGCATCGTCAGAACGCGATGCTAAAGTGGTGCCACCTGTCACACCGGGCCAACTAGTAGTCGACAGCCTCACCGCCGTCACTTAAGGGTCAAACCGAGCCACATGTCAGATCAAATCCGAGTCCTGATCGTCGATGACATCGCGGAGACGCGGGAGCACCTCGCGAAGCTGCTCAGCTTCGAGCCGGACATGTCCGTCGCCGGCACCGCTGCCTCGGGTCGCGAGGCGGTGGACATGACGAAGAAGCTGCGGCCCGATGTCGTGCTCATGGACATCAACATGCCCGACATGGACGGGATCATGGCCGCCGAGCACTTGGCCGCCGAGGTGCCGTCGGCCGCCGTCGTGATGATGTCCGTGCAGGGGGAGGCAGACTACCTCCGCCGCTCGATGCTGGCGGGCGCACGCGAGTTCCTCGTCAAGCCCTTCTCCTCGGATGAGCTCACATCGTCCATCCGCCAGGTCTTCGCCCGGGAGCGCGAGAAGCAGGCGCGGATGCCCATAGCGCCAATCCCTGGTCCCGCCCTCGCCAGCCCGCCGCGAACGGAAGACCGCGTGCAGGCCGAGCCCGGGCGCATCGTCGCGGTCTTTGGTCCCAAAGGCGGCATTGGCCGCACCACGCTTGCCGTGAACACGGCTGTTGCCGCCGCCAGCGAGCTGGGCATGCGCACGTGCCTCGTGGACGCGTCGTTCCAGTTTGGCGATGTGGGCGTGCTGCTCAACCTCAACCCGAAGAACAAGTCCATCGCGGACATCCTCCCGGAGCTTGAGAACGGCGACGTTGAAACGCTGGACAGCTTCGTGATCAACCACTCTTCGGGCGTGCGCGTGCTGCTTGCGCCGCCGTCCCCAGAGGTGGCCGAGCTGATCACTGCTCCCGCGGTCAAGCACATGCTTGAGGCGCTGCGGGCAACGCACGACCTCGTGATCGTCGACTGCACGCCCTCGTTCAACGATGTTGGGCTCGCAATCCTGGACATGGCGGATACGCTGCTCACGATGTTGACCCTTGAGATCACGTCCATCAAGAATGTCCGGATCTTCCTCGGCCTCGCCGACCAGCTTGGCTATGGCCCTGAGAAGATCCGCCTGGTGCTGAACCGCGCGGATTCGTCGCTTGGCATCCGCGTGGCGGACGTTGAACATTCGATCGGGCGCCGTGTGGACCACACCATCGTCTCCGATGGCCGGAGCGTCGTGTACGCCCTCAACCGGGGCGTCCCGTTCTTCCTCTCGAACCGAGAGGCGCAGGTGTCGCAAGATGTCCTGCGGCTCGCCCAGGCAGTGGTCGGTCCCCAGACGGCCGATGGAGACGGTGCCAAGAAGGCGGCCGTCAAGAAGTCACTATTCGGACGCCGATGAACGGACGCCGGCTACACCGGACCTCCGTGGTCCTAGGGGAGTAACGCCATGTCGCTGCTGAAGCGCATCGAGAGCGCGCATCCGGGCGCCGCAACCGGCTCGGATTCAGCCGTCGTCTCAACGCCTGCGGGCGGTCGGCCGACTGGAACGCCGCCGACGCCCATCTCGGGCGGCGGCAGGCTGGTGCCCCAGGGCCCGTCGCGGGAGTCGTTCCGGGACGTCAAGTTCCGAGTCCAGAATCGCGTCATCCAGGACCTCGATCCCAAACTGGACCTCAACAATCAGATTGAGGTGCGGCGACAGATCGAGGACGTCTTTGGCCGCGTCATCGACGACGAAGCACTTGCGCTGACCCGCGCCGAGCGCGTCCGGATGCTCGAGCAGATCACCGACGAGATCATCGGCTTGGGCCCGCTTGAGCCGCTGCTGCGTGACGAGACGATCTCGGAGGTGATGGTCAACGGCCCCCGCCAGGTCTACGTCGAGCGAAAGGGCCGCCTGGAGCTGACGAACGTGGTCTTCCAGAACGACGAGCACGTGATGCGGATCATCGACCGCATCATCGCCCCCATCGGCCGACGCGTGGACGAGTCCTCCCCGATGGTGGATGCGCGCCTCGCTGATGGCTCCCGCGTGAACGCCATCATCCCGCCGCTCTCGCTGGTGGGACCGGTGCTCACAATCAGGAAGTTCTCGGCCCAGCCCTTCACCGTTGACGACCTGGTCCGGTTTGGCACGGCCACGGCGGACATGTTCGAGTTCCTCAAGGCGGCCGTTGAGGCGCGACTCAACATCTTCGTGTCAGGCGGTACCGGCTCCGGCAAGACCACCACGCTCAACGTGCTCTCGTCGTTCATTCCGTCAGACGAGCGGATTGTCACCATCGAGGACGCGGCCGAGCTCCAGCTCCGCCAGGAGCACGTGGTTACGCTCGAGTCGCGCCCGTCCAACATCGAGGGCAAGGGCGCGGTCCCCATCCGCGAGCTCGTGAAGAACTCGCTGCGCATGCGGCCCGACCGCATCATCGTCGGCGAGTGCCGGTCCGGCGAGGCGCTCGACATGCTCCAGGCCATGAACACGGGCCACGACGGCTCTATGTCGACAGGCCACGCCAACAGCCCGCGCGACATGCTTGCCCGTCTGGAGACGATGGTCCTCATGGCCGGCGTGGATCTGCCGGTCCGGGCCATCCGCGAGCAGATCGCCTCCGCCGTCGACATCGTCGTCCAGCAGGCGCGCCTCAAGGACGGATCCCGCCGGATCACCAACATCACCGAGGTGCAGGGCATGGAGGGCGACATCATCGTCCTCCAAGACGTCTTCGTCTTCGAGCAGACGGGCGTCGTGGACGGGAAGATCCTGGGCCGCCTCAAGCCCACAGGCATCCGGCCCAAGTTTGTTGAGAAGTTCGAGGTCCAGGGCATCCACCTGCCGCCTGGCCTCTTCGGGTTCGGCTACTAGGCGTCGGGAGGGATCACGTGGACGACACGCTGACCGTCGGGATCGCTGCCGTTGCCGGCCTTGCGGTCCTGCTGATCGCCGTAGGGGTCGCCCGCTCGCGGGCTGGCTCGGACGTCAATGACCGGCTCGCCCGCTATGCGTCGGGCAAACCGGACAGGCCGGACAAGCCGGAAAAGTCCGGATCGACGCGCGGCCCGGGTCTCGCCGATGCCCTGCAGTCAAGCGCGGCGCTGATGCAGCTCAACAAGGTGGTCGAGCAGCGCGACTTCGGCGCCAACCTGGCCCGTGAGCTCGCCCGCGCAGACCTCAAGCTCAAGGTCAGCGAGTACCTGATGATCTGGGTCGGGATCACCCTCGGACTCCCGCTCGGCATGCTCGTTCTCTCACTCGTCCTGCCGGGTCTGGGCAACCCGATCGTGCTCCTGGCAGGCGTGTTCATCGGCTTCATGCTGCCGCGGTTCTGGCTGGGCCGCCGCAAGAGCAGCCGGATCGGCGCCTTCAACAAGCAGCTCCCCGACACCATCACGCTGCTCGCCAATGGGCTCCGCGCCGGATCCTCGTTCCTTCAGGCGGTGGAGCTGGTTGTGCGCGAGGCCCGACCACCCATCTCCACCGAGTTTTCGCGCGTCATCCGCGAGGTCAACCTTGGCTTGGCATTTGACGACGCCTTGGAGAACATGGTCCGGCGGGTGCGGTCAGATGACCTAGAGCTCATGGCCACGGCAATCGCGATCCAGCACACGGTGGGCGGCAACCTCGCGGAGATCCTCGACTCCATCGCGTTCACCATTCGCGAGCGCGTCCGGATCAAGGGCGAGATCAACACGCTCACCGCCCAGCAGAAGATGTCTGGCTATGTCGTTGGCTTCCTGCCGATCGGCTTGGCGGGGTTCCTGTTCATCGCCGAGCCCAAGTTCATGGAGCCGATGTTCGACAGCCGCATTGCGTTCGCCGGGTTGCCGGTCGGCGTGTTCATCCTGGCCCTTGGCGGGTTCTCGATGTTCATGGGCTTCACCTTCATCCGCAAGATCGTGGACATCGAGGTCTAGGCGATGGATTTGCTGCCCCTCCTCGTTGCGTCCGTCGGGGCTCTCGCGATCGTCCTCATCGCCATCGGGCTCACAAGTCGCGGCGGCATGGACCCAGTCCAGGCACGCCTGTCGCAGCTGGGGTCGATGCAGGTGCAGAGCCTCGAAGAGCTGGAGCTGCAGACGCCGCTGTTCGAGCGCACCATCCGGCCGGTGATGAGCCGCCTCTCAGGCTTCGTGGCCCGCATGACCACGACGTCATTCACAAGCGCAACCGAGAAGCGGCTTGCCCTTGCCGGCAATCCCTCTGACCTGCGGGCAACGGACTGGCTGGGCGTCAAGGCCATCGGCGCGCTCGTCGGCCTTGGGATCTTCAGCCTGCTGTTCATCGTGCCCGGGATCCTCAAGGTGCCGTTCCCGGTGAACCTGGTCATGATCCCCGTGGGTCTGATGTTCGGCTACACCGCGCCCGAGTTCTGGCTGGGTGGCCGCGTCAAGAAGCGCCAGAAGGCAATCCTGCTGCAGATCCCAGACGCGCTCGACCTGCTCACCATCTCCGTGCGCGCAGGCCTGGGCTTTGACGGGGCCTTGGGCAAGGTCATCGAGAAGATGCGCGGACCCCTCATTGAGGAGTTCCGCCGCGCCCTCGCCGAGATCCGCGTGGGCAAGGCGCGCCGAGAGGCGCTCCGCGACATTGTCCCGCGCACCGACGTGCCGGCGCTGTCAAGCTTCATCGGCGCCATCATCCAAGCTGAGCAGCTGGGCGTGTCCATCAGCAAGGTCCTCCAGGTGCAGTCCGAGCAGCTGCGCATCGAGCGCCGCCAACGGGCCGAGGCGCAGGCGGCACGGGCGCCAATCAAGATGCTCTTCCCGCTTGTCGGGTGCATCTTCCCGGCGCTGTTCATCGTGATCCTGGGCCCAGCGATCATCCTCATCATGATCAACCTCAACGGTGTGGTCTAGCGCTGTGTCGGACGCCCCTGGACGCGCCCAGGGGCGAGCGCGAAATCTTGACCGCGGCACGGACCTGGCGCTTCGGCTGGAGACGGCATCGTCGCTGTGGGCGCAGTTCATGGGCCTGATGGGCCGGCGTGTGCTGCCCGAGGACGCCGGTCTTTGGCTGCCTGGCACCAACGGGATCCACATGATGTTCATGCGCTTCGCGATTGACGCTGTATTTGTTGGGCGACCTGAGGCGGACGGCACCCGGCGTGTGCGGTCGCTGCACCGGCGGCTACCCGCCTGGGTTGGCCTCGTGCCGTTGATCATGGGCGCCAACGGCGTCTTGGAGCTGCCCGTAGGCACAATCGACGCGACGGGCACGCAGGTGGGCGACCGGCTCGAGATCACCGGCTGACGCGCCAGCCGAGTTAAGCGGCAGCAAAGCGCCGCCGGTCATGCTGCGCCCATGGATGCCCTGCGCCGGTCCAGCACGCGTCTGCTTGACCTCGCCCTGCCCGCTGCGTGTGCCGGCTGCGGCATCGAGGGTCCGCCGCTGTGCGCCGTGTGCAGACCCGCGGTGGACGTGCGCCTGGGGCTCCCGCCGGGCACGCCGCTGGGGCTGAGCGCGGGGCCACCCGATCCGCTGGTGCAGCTTGAGTGGTGTGCGCCGTTTGCGGGCGTCGTCCGCCTGGCCCTCCACGCGCTGAAGTACTCGGGCGAGCAGCGCTTGGCCGCACCGCTGGGCGCCGCGCTGGCGGCTCGCTGGCGCCGTGCTGGCGCGCTGGGTGACCTGCTTGTGCCCGTCCCCGTCCATGCGGCTCGCCGGCGGGAGCGGGGGTATGACCAGGCGGAGCTGCTGGCTCGGGCCGCCGCCCGGGAGCTGGGTCTGCCGATGGCACCGGCGCTTGAGCGAACCCGCGCCACAACTCCGCAATACCGGCTGGACCGCCGCCACCGGGCGGTGAACGTCGCGGATGCCTTCGCGGTGTCCGCGCGGCATGCTGCAACGATTGCAGGGCGCTCGGTGGTCCTCGTGGACGACGTTGTCACCACCGGGGCAACGCTGGCGGCCTCCGCCTCGGCGCTGCTGGCCGCCGGGGCGGTGGCCGTTGCTGCGGTCACCGTCGCCAGAGAGCGATGAGCTGTGCGCCCACCGCGAGGGCGGGCATGTCCCAGCCGGGCAGGGCCGTCCGGCCGCCGTACCGGCCGCACAGCGTGGTGCGCGCGGGACCAGCGGCCCTACGGTCTGATCCCCGTCCGTGGCTATACTCGAGGTCCGGACAACTCGATCTCGCGAGCTCGTCCGCCCCGCAGCCAGGCGCAGCACACGCGCCGGGAGGTTCGCCGTGAGGACGATCGTCAGGGGCAAGAACCTCGAGGTTCCGGACCGGGTCCGGCTGTACGCGGAGCGCAAGTTTGCGCGCCTCGAGCGGCTCCTCGATGACCACACGGATGCCGTCGTGGAGCTCTCCAATGAGCAGCACCGCAGCGCTGAGGACGCCCACATCGTGGACGTCTCGCTCGTCATCGACGGCCACACGCTCCGCAGCCGCGGCACCGGCGGCTCGTACCAGGCGGCGCTGGACGTCGTTGTGGACAAGGTGGAGCGCCAGGCGATCGACTACAAGGAGAAGCCGCGTCTCCGCGCCCGCCCCGAGGAAGAGAAACACATCCTCCGCAAGATCGCGGACGGCACGTCTGACGGGCCGCGTGAGCGGCGCATCGTGAAGACCAAGCGGTTCGCCATCGAGCCCATGTTCGAGGAGGACGCCGCTGGCGCGATGGAGGAGCTCGGCCACGACTTCTACGTCTTCGTCAACGCGGAGACGGAGCGGGTTGCTGTGCTGTACCGGCGCAAGGACGGAGATTTCGGGATGATCGAGCCGGTCGTCGGCGGCGACTACACGCCGTCGCGGCGCATGGCGAAGTAGGGGTCGCGGATGGCTCTCCCCAACCTCGGCTTCCTGGCACGCGCCCAGGAGCTGGAGATCGAGGCCAAGGCCCGGCACGAGCCGGAGGAGTCTGAGGCGCAGGCTCGCGCCCTGGACGCGGACGAGGTGGCCGAGCGCGCCGAGCGCAAGGCTGCTGCTCGGGCGGAAGCGGCGAAGAAGCAGGCGCAAGACCAGGGCTCCTGACCGCCCGCACGGCGTTCGGCGCCCGCGCCCGGTAGGCTTCGCCGCATGCACTCGAGCGGCCGACCGCTTGGCGCCCATCTCCCGCTCGGCGGCGGGATGGTTCGTGCTGCCGATCGCGCGGCCCACATCGGGGCAACAGCCCTACAGATCTTCAGCGACAACCCCACGTCATGGCGTCGGCGCGAGGGGCTGCCGCCCGAACTGACGCCGTTCCGCGCTCGGCTGGCGCACCACAGGATTGACCCCCTGGTGATCCACGCGCCGTATCTCGTCAACCTTGCCGCCCCGGACCCCACGGTGTACGAGCGCTCCGTGGCCATGCTCGCCGCGGAACTCATCGTGGCGGCGACGTATGGCGCGGCCCTCGTGAACGTCCACATTGGTTCGCACCGCGGCGAGGGCACGGACGCAGGCGTCTTCAGGCTTGCGGCCGGGCTGCGGCGTGTCTTCGAGCTTGCGGGTGCCGCGGCGGACGGCGTCACCCTCGTGCTCGAGAACGGTTCCGGCGGCGGGTTTGGCCTCGGCTCCACCATCGGGGAGTTGGCCGCGATCGACGCGGCGCTAGGGGACCTTGGTGTGCCGATGGACCGCACCGGCTTCTGTCTGGACACGGCGCACCTGTGGGGCGCCGGGTATCGGATCGACTCCCCCGCCGGTGTCGACTCCCTCGTCGCCGAGTTCGACGCGGCCGTGGGCCTTGACCGCCTGCGCCTGGTGCACCTCAACGACTCGCGCTCGGAGCCGGGCTCGCGTGCAGACCGACACGAGCATCTGGGCGCGGGACGGATCGGCGCGGCTGGGCTTGGACGAGTCCTGAGCCACCCGGCCCTCAGCTCCGTGGCGTACGTCCTGGAGACGCCGGGCATGGCTGAGGGCTGGGACGAGGTGAACCTGGCCCGGGCGCGCGACCTTGCGGCCGGACGCGCAGTAGCGGCGCTGCCGGCGGAGGCGTTTGCGACGCGCCGGGCGCACAGCGCGGCGCCGCCGGAGACAGCCGGAGCTGCCGAAGAGGCCGAAGCCGACTAGGGCCGGCCGTTGCTCCGCACCGGCGGACGCACAGGCGGCCACTGACCCGATGGGCGTGCCTGCGGGGATCGCGGCACGAGCGGTGTGGCAGCGATGCTCACAAGCCCAGGATTGCGGCCGTGAGATGCATCGGCCGGTCTCCGCACGCCAGACGACGTGGGCACGCTCGGCGTCTCCGCATGGCCAATGCTCGTGTAGGTGCGGCTGAATCGGCGCAGGCGGACGGCGAGGTAGTACTCCATAACCTGGCGCACCTGCGCCTCGCTCAGACCCTCGTCGGCGCGCAGCGCGTACTCCACGCGTGCCGTCGGGTTCTGGGGCACGGTTGCAGCGCCGGCGACGATCCCAAGCGCGGTGCGCGCGTCGGCGTCGTCACGGATCTCGCGCAGACCTCGGGCCAGGCGCGTCGCCGTGCCCAGCGAAGGCATCCGGTCGCCCCGGATGAGCCGCGAGATGGTGGAGTGATCCACCCCAGAGCGCTGCGCAAGCTGGCGCTGCGACATCTTCTTCGCTTTGAGCTCTGCCCGGAGCCACTCGTTGAAGGCGCGTCCGTTGTCGGTCGTCATCGTCGCCTTGTACTGACACCCGCGGCCACTCCACGGGTTGGCCAGAGTGTCGGCCATGCGCGTCGCCCAACCCATCACCCGTTGGTACGGGTGGGGTCTGACCGATGGACAGGCCGATGGTCCTGCCCGTCGTGGCTTGGGAGGTGGTCTGGTGGCGTCAGGCCGCGGGAACGTCTCCGGCAGCAGCAGCCAGACCCGCCCCGCGGCGCTTGCCCGAGACGGCGTACACGATGGCGCCGAAGACGATGATCGAGAAGACGCTGATGACGCGGTCCACCAGGGCAATCGTGGTGGCCTCGGT
>JANYAA010000111.1 GCA_025355255.1 Chloroflexota bacterium
TACGGCATCGACCACCCGGCGGGTGGCACATCGAACGCCTCGATGGTCGCCGTCCAGGGCGGCTGCGGCATATCGGCAGTGGGCAATTCACGCCTGAGTTGGACCGCGGCCACTTTGCCCGTGCCGTCGAACGCCATCCAGCCATACATCTGCCGACCCCGCAGGATCGCAGCCCCGGCGCAAGTGGCAGGCTCCCCCCAGTGCTTCCCACAGGGGAAGATGCCCGGCTGGAGGTACAGGCGCGTCACCGGGAGCGCGGTGACCACGTTGGCCGCTGCAAGGGCCGCGTCCATCGCCGACGGGCATGGGTCGCCCCCGAAGGCGGGGTTCGACTCCGGGATGCAGGTGACCACGGGGTCCGGTCTGGGTGTCGCAGACGGGTCCGGTGGCCGGGAAGGCAGCGGCGCGGACAGCGGCGGCCCCACAGCCGGACCCGGATCCAGGCGGCCCACCACCTGCCAGCCATGTGGCGCTGTTGCCTCTGGCTGCCGGGGGTCGAAGACGAGGCGCACCAAATAGGTGCCAAACCGCGGGTTGACGAGCCCATCAGCGCCGTTGCCCGGATCGGGGGCGAGGTCGCTGTAGGCGGTGTATTGGACGTGAACGCCGACAGCGGGCTCGTTGTAGGACACGGAGTTCGGCGTCTTGACCACGGGCTGCACGTTGTCCTGGGTCAGCCAGGCCGGCGGACAGGTCTCAAATGGCGTGTTCTGCGGCGTCCCCGGCATGGGCGCCGGGCACGGGACCGGCAGGCCCGCCACCAGCCATCCGCGGGCGACCACCACCATCGGGCCTCGGGCACCCGAACTGGCATCCAGACCGGAGATCGGGAACTCGAACCCGGCACCGTTGTAGTAGCCCATGCGCCCAAGGTACTCGAGCCCCGTGTCCCGCACGACGTACGCCAGGACGCCCCCGAGCGGGCCGCCCGAATCCTGACCCAGCTGGGCGTTTGTGAAGCTAGTCGCGAAGACCGTCTCGCTGGTGCCGTCCAGGCGGCCGAGCACGCACCAGGGGTCGGTGGCGACACACGGCAGGCCCTTGCGAGGACCAACATTGCCATCGATGATCATCGGCTGGCCAACGAGGCTCGCCCGATCGGCCGCGAGGCGGGCCGTAGCCTGAGCGACGCTGAGCACCTCGACGGTCGCCGCTGCTGGCGCGCTGGACCCCGACGAAGTTGGCGCGGGGGCGGCATCAAGTCGCCCGACGATGAGCCAGCCGCGGCAGGCCGGACACTCGGTGCGGTCCACGGTCACCATGCGGACGAGGTACACGCCCTCGCGCGGGACGTCGTTGATCCCGACGTGCGCCGGCGACTGAGCGAAGGAGTCATAGGCCCACGCCTGCACCTGGACTGCGCCGTCGGGGACCGAGGCGGTGATGCCGTTGCTCCCGTAGGGCCTCACCGGCAGAACGGGCGCAGCCGTCAGCACGGAGCGGTTGGTCGGACACATGAACGGTGCTGGCAGCGGTGGATCGATCACCGGCCCGCAGGACCCCATCTCGATGCCGACCAGCCACCCATCAACCGCCAATACCTGGCCAGCGGGGACCGTCGCAGTGGCGGCGAGGAGCGCCCGAACACCCCAGGCGGTCGGGCCATGGGGCCCCATGTGGCCGAGGAATTCGATGGGCGCAGTGCCGGCCAACCGCAGTGCCACCGGGCCTGCGAGGTCGGTGGCCGACGTCGGCGGCGGGATGTCGCCAGTAGCCCCGTCGGGCATCCGGACCGTCACAGTCCCTTCCGGGTCCTGCATGCCGCCCAGCACACCGATGACCGTGCAGGATCCAGTAGGCAGACCGCACTCGCGGAGCGTGACCTGCGGTTTGCGGCTCGCGTCGATCCAATCCGATGTCACCACGACTTGGGGCTCCAGCCCGCCCGCCCGCTGCGCGGTGATGGCGGCGGCCAACTGCGTGTCGTCGAGCACCTGGACCGATGCCGGCGGCGGTGGCTCGGTAGCCAGCCCGCTCCCCGACGGCCCGACGGGGCCCAGCGGCAGCTTGCCCAACAGGCCTACGCCGGCAAGACCCACAACAGCGACCGCAAGGACCGCGGCCAGCGCCAGCGGGAGCCGCTGCCAGCGCGATGCAGACCCGCGGAGAGGCGCCGCGTCCGGCACACCCTGCAGGGTTTCGCGCAGCGTGGAGGGCGCCCCCGGCAGCGGCGCGTCGTGGAACGCCTGGCGCAGCTGGCGCTCGAGGTCCTCGCTCATCGCGCGCCTCCCGTCTCGGCCGTCGCTCCGGCCGTCATCGACCGCCCAAGCTTGCCCAACGCCCGATGCAGCCGCGACTTCACGGTGCCCAGCGGGATGCCCGCCCGGGTCGCCACCTCGGTGAGCGGCAGGTCCGCCCAGTAGTGGAGGACCACGACGACGCGCTCATCGGCATCCAGCACGCTCAGCGCCCGCAGCGACTCGTCGCGGTCAAGCACCGAGCGGAACGGGTCCGCGATGGGCGGTCCGGCCTCCTCGTCCGCGATCGCCACAAAGCGCACGCGCGAGCGCCGCCGCAGCCGATCACGGCAAACGTTCACAAGGATCCGGTCGAACCAGCCCTGAAAGATGGCCGGATCGCGCAGCGTCGGCAGGCTGCGCCAGGCGCGGAGCAGCGCCTCCTGCGTCGCGTCCTCGGCATCGTGGCGATCGCCAAGGAGCAGCCCCGCCAGACGGTAGGCGCGGTCGAGATCGCGCCCGGCTTGGCGCAAGAAGCGCTCTCGGGCGTCCTCGCTGTCGCGTTCGCCGGCGCTCAGGGTTCCCTCCAGCTGCCCTATCGGACAAGCCACCGCGGCTGTTCCCATCGTACCCATCCAGACGAACGGGACGGCGCCGCGGTTCTTGGAGACTCAGGCCGTTGGCGGGACTCACTCGGTGATAGGCCGGACCTCGGCGATCTTGTCGATCATCGACCCTCGAGGTCGAAGCCGCGCCGCAGGAGGTCCGTGCGCACCGAGGCGCACACGGATGCGGCTGTCCGCCGGGCCCCGGCAGCCTTGGCCCCCGTGACAGACTCAAAGTCCTCCGGGTAGCGCACCGCCACCGAGCAGAAGGACATCGCCGCAAGGTCCGGGTGCCGGCGCTTCACGTCCCAGCCAGTCGGCAGCGCGTCTCGAAGGGCATCGGCGTCATGGCTCCTGGGCGGCGCGATGTCGGAGGCAGCGAGGGCCGCCTTGAGCGCCTTCTCGACGGCCTGAGCCGCGTGGTGTGCCGAGTTGTGCCAATCGCGATCATGCGTCGCCAGCGTGGTGGCCGCCTGCAGGTCCGACTGCGCGAGCAGTAGCCACGTACGGGGATCAGCCGCGCTCATAGATCGTCGTCCCTTCGCGAGCGGCCGTCACCGACACGGCCCCGTCCGCCGCCGATGCCAGCCGAGCCGGCGTGGTGACGATGACATCCTTGGCGACACCAATGCCGCGAAGCATGCGCAGGATCTCGACGGTCGCGGCCTGTCGGTCGGCGATGGCATCCTCGATGACGAGGAGGTCGATATCGCTGTCGGCGACGGCCTCGCCGCTAGCCTGCGAGCCGAACAAGACGATCCGCTGCGGGTGCACCCCATTGACGATCCGTTCGACAGCGACCGCGAGCGCCGCCCGCACGGACTCGCTGACCTGGAGCCTCGCGAGTTGAGTCCGAGATGCGGCCGGGATCCGACTCCCAGCACGTGTCGCCCCGAGCGCGATGGCTGCCGCACGGTCTGGAGCGATCTCCTGTCGGGCGATTGCCACGAGGGCGGCCCACGGATAATCCAGCGACGGTCGATAGCTTCGGGCGCAACGAACCGCAGCACCGGTCGCGACGAGGTCGCCGAGTGCCCGCTGAGCAGAACTCAGCGGAACTTCGATCACCCCGGCAACCTGACCCATCGCGAGGCCGTCCGGGGCGGCGTCCAGCGCCAGAATCGTGGCGGCGCGAACCGGGCTGAGGATGCTCATCTCAGGCGTAGACTACGCCACCTGCGTAGTTCGTCAAGCAGTCTCGCCGCCGGGCGTCGGACCCCGGTCCCGGCTAGTCCGTTGGCGGCACCCACTCGGTGATCTTCCGGACCTCGGCGATCTTGTCGATCAGCTCAGGATCCAGCGCCTCGGCCGCGGCGATGCCGGTCTCGATGGCCGTCAGGCAGAGGATCCCCTCGTTGATGGTGGCCAGGCGGATCTCGGCGGCGTCCCGCACAGCGCCAGAACGCGGCGTCGGCGTGTTCACACACAGACGCACACGGCCACCGGCGATAGCGTCCAGGATCCGGGGCTCATCGCCTTCGGGTTCGGCGCCAAGCTTCGCCACAAGGTCAGACTCAATCCCCGCGGCGGCCAACGCGGCACGCGTCCCGCCGGTGGCCCACAAGCGGTAGCCGGCCTTGATCAGCGCCTGCGCCGTCCGCACCAGGCCCCACTTGTCGCGGTCCGCGATGGACAGCAGCGCCACGGGCACCGCCTCCCCCGCGGCGGCGCGCGGCGGGAC
>JANYAA010000135.1 GCA_025355255.1 Chloroflexota bacterium
AGCCACCTGACATCGGCGCTGGCGCTGCGCCCGATCGGCGCCCCGTCGGCGCTCGGAATCGGCGGAGGGTACCGGGCCGCAAGCCGGCAGCCGGGTGCGCCCCCGACGTCACGCCCGTTTGGACTGCCCAGCCTGCGCCGCAACGTCTGCCCGCACTTCTACCTGACCGGCTCCCGCGGCGCCATCCCCATCCAGGCGCCGCACCTGCTCAAGAGCCTCATCCGGCAGCCCGCCAACGTGTCGCGCTGTCAGCTTCGCGGCGGCGTCCATCTTGACGAAGGCTACGTGAACGACGTGTGCCTCACCCCGCGCTTCAACCAGTGCGTGTTCTACGAGGACGAGCTGAGCCGCGAGTGAGCGCGCCTGATGGCGCCGTGCCCGCTTTGGCGGCCGGCAACCTCACCTACGCAGACGCCCTGGCCGCCCTTGAAGCTCGTGGCCGTTTCGGTATCCGGCTTGGGCTTGGACGTGTCCGCGCGCTGCTGCGCGAGCTGGGCGATCCGCAACTGGAGGTCCGCGGCGCGCTGGTTGCCGGCACCAACGGCAAGGGCAGCGTCATCGCGCTGGCCGGATCAGCGCTGCGCGCGGCCGGCTACCGGACAGCCGAGACGCCCAAGCCGCACCTTGTCACCTATCGCGAGCGGATTGTCGTGGACGGGCGGCCCATCTCGGCCGAGGACTTCGCGCGTGGCGTGGCGGCCGTGCTGCCCGTTGCCGACAAGGTTGCGCGCCGACTCGGACCGCTCACGGAGTTTGAGCTGCTGACCGCGGTCATGTTCCGCCACTTCGCCCAGACGCAGCCCGACGTGGCGCTTGTCGAAGTGGGCTTGGGCGGACGTCTGGACGCCACGCACGTGTGGGATGGCGGTGTCGCAGTCGTGACAAATGTGGCGCTAGACCACACCGATCGCCTGGGGGCCACGACTGAGGCGATTGCCAGACAAAAGGCCGCCATCATCGAGCGCGGGGACCGTGCCGTGACCGGGACCACCGGCGATGCGCTCGGCGTCGTGCGCCGCCGTTGCCTGCGCCTCGGCGTCCCGCTTGCCGTCGTGGGGCCAGCGCAGATCCTCGGCTGGACTCGAGACACGCTCACCGTGGATCTGCCGCGCCTCGGGCGTACGGACATCGGTCTGCGCGGCCGGCACCAGGCCGCCAACCTCGCTGTCGCGGACGCGGTGCTGGACGCGCTGGAGGCGGCCGGTATTGCCGCCGTGCCGGACGACGCTCGGCGCCGGGGGTATGCGCAGGCTCGCTGGCCGGGCCGGCTGGAGCTCGCCGACGTGGCGGTGCCGGGCGGCGGGACACGCGAGGTGCTGATGGACGGGGCCCACAACCCCGCTGGGGCCGGCGCCCTCGCCACAGCGCTTGACGACCTGCGGCCGCATCTCGCGGGTGCCGCGACGGCCAGCCCTCCGGCCCTGACCCTGGTGTGGGCCTCGATGGCGGACAAGGACGTCGCTGGCGTCATCGGAGCGATGGCGGACTGCAGCGCCCTGGCGCGAGCGACCGTCATCTGCACCTCGCTGGACCTGCCTCGAGCGCTCCCAGGGTCTGCGTTGGCTGCCGCCTGGCAGGCAGCCGGCATCCCCGGTCTGCGCGCCGTGGTGGCCGAGACCCCCGATGCGGCGCTCGACCTCGCCCTGACAACTGGGGACGGTACCGTCGTGGTGGCCGGGTCGCTGTACCTCGTTGGCGCGGCGCGCGCCCGGTTTGTGGACGATCCCGCGCTGCGGGACCCGGAGGCGTCATGACAGACCGGCAGCTCCCGGGCGAAGAGGGCGTCGCCCGCGAACGGCCTGAGGTGGGCGGCGGCGCTGCAACCCCGTCGTTCCGCCTGCCCGATGGCGCCACACCCGGCATGCCCGGGGCGCCCGCGCCGCTGACCGCCGGTCCCGCCACCTTCGTCTGGGGCCAGCGCACCTACGTGATGGGCATCCTCAACGTGACGCCCGACTCGTTTTCCGGCGACGGGCTGCTCAAGCCCACGGAGCGCGGCTCGGACCTCGTGGAGGCGGCGCTTGCGCAGGCGCAGGCCATGGTTGCGGATGGCGCCGACCTGCTTGACGTCGGCGGCGCCTCCAGCCGCCCCGGTCATGCGCCCATTTCGACGGCGGACGAGATCAACCGCGTGGTGCCCGTCATCCGGGCCATCGCCCAGACGCTGCCGGGCACGCCCATCTCTGTGGACACAACCAGCCCGGCGGTGGCCAAGGCGGCGCTGGCCGCTGGGGCCCACCTGCTCAACGATGTCTGGGGCGTGGCCGATGACGATGCGCTGATGCGCGTGGCGGCCGAGCACGGCGTGCCGATCGTGCTCATGCACAACCGCGAGGCGGCGCGCTACCGCAACCTCATGGCGGAGGTGGTGGCCGACCTGTGGCGCGCGCTGGACCGGGCGCTCGACGCAGGGGTTCCGTGGGAGCACCTGGTCATCGACCCGGGCTTTGGCTTCGGCAAGACGCCGGAGCACAACCTCGCGCTCCTGGCCGGGCTGGACGAGTTGCGGGTGCTGCGGCGGCCAATACTCCTGGGCACCTCGCGCAAGTCCACGCTGGGCAAACTGCTGGATCTGCCGCCAGACCAGCGCCTGGAGGTCACTGCCGCGAGCACGGTCCTCGGCGTGATGGCCGGAGCGGATATCGTGCGGGTCCACGACGTTGCGGCAAATGTCCGGGCGGCGCGGGTAGCGGATGCGGTGCGGCGCGGCTGGCGGCCCGCCGGGTGGAACACAGGGAGTGGGGCGTGAGCGACCGGATCGTGCTGGAGGCGATGCTGCTTGACGGGACGCACGGCGTCTACGAGGAGGAGCAGCTCTCCACGCAGCCGTTCGAGGTGGACGTGGAGCTGTCGCTCAACCTGCAGCCGGCGGGCATCTCGGACGACTTGGCCCTGACCATCGACTACTCGCGCGTCTACGACGTGTGCCGCCAGATCGTGGAGTCCACGCGGTTCAACCTGATCGAGGCGCTCGCTGAGGCCATCGCCCAAGAGCTCCTTGCAGGCTTTCCGGCCGACGAGGTGACCGTCCGGATCCGCAAGCCCACGGTGAAGCTCAGCGGCCCGTTCCGCTCGGCCGGCGTCGAGATCCGTCGCCGACGCACTGCCTGACGCGCCGCCTGCAACTGCAGGCGGCGGCTGCTACTGCAGGTTGGTGGGCCGGACGCCCAGCGTCAGCTGCACCTTGATCGTGGCTCCGGCGCGCAGGACGTCCAGCGTGATCACCTCGTTGGGCGCGTGCTGGACGAGCATCGCGTCGAGCGGATGCTCCTGATCCAGCTTGGCCCCGTTGATGGCGAGCAGGATGTCCCCGTCCTTGAGCCCCGCCTTCTCGGCCGGACCGCCGGCGCTGACGCCCGAGGCGGAGCCGTCACCGCTGCCGATGAGGGCGCCGTTGTCCACGGGCAGGTTTAGCGACGTCTTGAGCTGCAGCGTGATCGTGTTGTAGCGGACGCCGATATACGGACGCGCCAGCGTCTCGCCCTTGAGGGCCTGGTTCATGATGGGACGGGCGATGTCGATGGGGATGGCGAAGCCGATGCCCGACGAGGCAGTGGCAACCGCCGTGTTGATGCCCACCACGTTGCCGGCTGCATCCGCAAGCGGACCGCCGGAGTTGCCGGGGTTGATGGCGGCGTCGGTCTGGATCAGGTTGGTGATCCGTGCGGTGCCCTCCGTCAGCTCGCGGCCCTTGGCGGACACGATGCCGCTGGTCACCGAGAACGAGTACGTCCCCAGCGGGCTGCCGATGGCGACCACCAACTGGCCCACCTTGAGCTCGTCCGACTTGCCGAGTGAGGCAACCGGCAGCCCTGTGGCGTCGATCTTCACGATGGCGAGGTCGGTGTAGGTGTCGATGCCGTAGATGCGGCCGTCAAACGTCCGCCCGTCCTTCAGCTCCACTGTGATCTTCGTGGCGCCGTTTACGACGTGCTTGTTGGTCAGGATCCACCCCGATGCGTCGTAGAGGACGCCGGAGCCGACGCCCTCGGACTGCCCCGTCCCGAACGGATCGGTGCCCTGGGCGGTCACGGTGAGCTTGACCACGGCGGGGCTCACGGAGGCCGCCGCTTGGATTACCGCGGACGATTCGTTGATGGACACGGGGTTGCCCCCGTTGGCCTGGGGACTTGCCTGCGGGCCGGCGGTGGTGACGGGCGTGAAGGCGCCGGTCTGGTGCAGCACCAGCACGGTGCCGCTTGACGCGAGCACAGCGGACAGCAGCGACGCGGCGACCACCGTTCCGATGCCGGGACCACCGCGGCGCCTCGGGGTGGGCGCTGGCGTGACGGGGGACGGCGGCAGGTTGCCGTCTCCGCCGCCGCTGCCGTTGCCGCCGGTCGGGACGCCGATGGGCGACGGGGCACCCTCGACGGGCGGTGCGGGCGGCTGCCTGCTCTCCATGGGCGCGGCGGCCGGGGCGCCATTGGCCGTGGCCGACGACGCCCACGGCGTTGCCGGCGTCTGGCCGGGCGTCGGGGCCCAGGCCCATCGCGTGTCGGGCCTGGGCTCCGGGGCCGGTGCAAAGCGGCCGATGTCCGCCACGGCGGGGTCCATCGGCTGGGTGTCGTCAAGCGGGTCGGGCTGGGAGTTGTGCGTCATGCCTCGAATGCTCGTGCGCTGGTAGGGGCTTGGTGAAGTGCTCGGTCTGGGTGCAACAGTGCTTAGGGTGACGGAGTGCGATTGCGCGTCGATTGGGGAGTCGGTGAAGAATCATCCACCTTCGGCGCCGAATCTGCCGTGGGCTCGTTCGGAGTGTCCTTGTCGCGATGCTGGCGGCGTGGTTTGCGGGCGACGGGCGCCGTCGCCTCGGGATCTCGCGGCAGCACCACGGTGAATCGCGTGCCGTGGCCCACCCGGCTCTCCACGGCGATGGTGCCGTGGTGCATGTCCACGATGGACTTCACGATGGCGAGCCCAAGGCCGGAGCCCGCACCGCGCGCCTCGTTGGCGGCCGAGCCGCGGTAGA
>JANYAA010000147.1 GCA_025355255.1 Chloroflexota bacterium
GAGCCTGTTTGCGTCGGAGCGGCGGACACGCTGGTTTGGGCTGGACAGGGTCTAGCGGTACTGGGAGCATGCATGTGACGGCGTTCGCCTATGCTTCGCGCCCATGAGCGCCCGCGTCCTCGTTGCAGACCGCTAGCCCAAGCCACCCCGTGATGCCCTGCCCGTCCTGCGGCACGCTCAACCCGGCCGGCAAGCGCTTCTGCGGCGACTGCGGCGCGGCGCTGGCAACCGGCTGCCCAACCTGCGGGGCGACGAACCCGCCGGGCAAGCGCTTCTGCGGCGACTGCGGAACGCCCCTCGCCGCTGGCACCGCCGCCACTGGCGCGCCGGCCAGTCCTGCACCGGTGGCCGAGCGCCGCCTGGTCTGCGTGATGTTCGCGGACCTCGTGGGGTTCACGCCCTTTGCTGAGGAGCGCGATGCCGAGGCTGTCCGCGAGGCGCTCACCAGCTACTTCGCCATCGCCACCCGCGTCATCGAGCTGTACGGCGGGCGTGTGGAGAAGTTCATCGGGGACGCGGTGATGGCGCTCTGGGGCGCGCCGGTTGCCCGCGAGGACGACGCGGAGCGCGCCGTCCGCGCCGCGCTGGACCTTGTGGACGCCGTGCAGGCGCTGGGCGGCGGCATGAGCGCGCGGGCGGGCGTCATGACCGGCGAGGCGGCCGTCACCCTGGGCGCGACCAACGAGGGCATGGTTGCGGGCGACCTCGTGAACACGGCGGCCCGGGTCCAGGGCTCGGCCAAGCCCGGCACCGTGCTCGTGGGCGAGGCGACCATGCACGCGGCATCCGCAGCCATCGCGTTCGAGTCGGCAGGCGAGCGGGAGCTCAAGGGCAAGGCCACGCCGGTGCCAGTCTGGCAGGCGCTCCGCGTGGTGGCGCAACGGGGCGGTCAGGGTCGCAGCGACCTGCCGGAGCCTCCGTTCACCGGCCGCGACGAGGAGATGCGCCTGCTCAAGGACCTGCTCGCCGCCACGTCTCGAGATCGCCGCACGCGGCTCGTCGCCATCACTGGTCCAGCGGGCATCGGCAAGAGCCGGCTCGCCTGGGAGGTGGAGAAGTTCCTCGACGGCATTGCCGAGACCGTCTACTGGCACCGTGGCCGGTCGCCCTCGTACGGCGAGGGGATCACGTTCTGGGCGCTGGGCGAGATGGTCCGGCGGCGTGCCCGTCTGGCGGAGACCGACGACGAGGCCACAACCCGCGATCGGATCCATGAAACCGTGGCGGACTACGTTCCCGACGATCAGGAGCGCCGTTGGGTGGAGCCCGCGCTCCTCACGCTGCTTGGCCTTGAACCGGCACCCGCTGGCGGACGGGATGCCCTGTTTGCCGCTTGGCGGATCTTCTTTGAGCGCGTCGCCGCACGGGGCACCACGATCCTGCTGTTTGAAGACCTGCAATGGGCCGACTCAGGGCTGCTTGACTTCATCGAGCACCTGCTGGAATGGGCCAAGAACGTGCCGCTCATGGTGGTGACGCTTGCCCGGCCGGAGTTGGCGGACCGGCGGCCGGACTGGGGCGCCAAGACGCGCCACCTCACCCGTCTGGCGCTGGAGCCGCTCGACGATGCGGCCATGCGCCGCCTGCTGGCAGGCTTTGTGCCCGGCCTGCCCGACGATGCGGTCGCGACCATCCTTGCCCGGGCCGATGGCATGCCGCTGTACGCGGTGGAGACGGTGCGCGCGCTGGTTGACGACGGCCGTCTGGAGCGGGTGGACGGGGCCTACCGGCCAAAAGGGGTGCTGGGGGCGCTGGCGATCCCGGACACGCTGCGCAGCCTCATCGCGTCGCGTCTGGACGCGCTGGACCCGGCGGACCGCACCCTCGTTGCCGATGCGGCTGTACTGGGCCAGACCTTCACGCTGGACGGGCTGGCAGCGGTCGCCGGGCTTGACGCCGCGGCCCTCGTTCCCCGTCTGCGGGTGCTGGTGCAGCGCGAACTCTTTGAGCTTGAGGCGGACCCCCGTTCGCCGGAGCGCGGCCAGTACTCCTTTGTCCAGGCGCTCATCCGCGAGGTCTCGTACGGGACGCTCGCGCGGCGGGATCGGCGGGCGCTCCACCTGGCGGCTGCGCGGTGGCACGAGTCCGTTGGCGA
>JANYAA010000166.1 GCA_025355255.1 Chloroflexota bacterium
GGACCGCCTGGCCCAGGCCACGCGCGAGGTCCGTTCGCTCGCGCGTGTGGACGCCAGGTGGGAGCCGTTGGCGACGCGTCTCGCGGGTCTGGAGGCCGAGGTGGAGGACGCCGCACAGGAGGTGCGCGTTCTTGGCGATGCGGTAGAGCACGATCCGGCCGCTCTGGCGCGTCTGGAAGACCGGCTCGGCGGGATCCACCGGCTCTTGCGCCGCTATGGTGATGACGAGGCCGCCGTGCTTGCCCATGCGGACCACGCCGCCGCTGAGGCGACGCGCTTGCGCGGCATGGAGGGCGAGCGGGCTGCCCGCACGGCGGACGATCAGCGGCTGCTGGGCGAGGTTGCTGCAGCAGGCGCAGCGCTCACTGTCCTGCGGCGCTCGGCGGCTGCGGAGCTCGCCCAGGCGGCGTCCGCAGTCTTGGCAGACATCGGTTTTCCCGCCGATTCGTTTGGGATCTCCGTGGAGCGGCGGGCCGCGGCGGGGCAGTGGTCGGTGATGGTTGACGGTGATGCGGTGGGGTTTGACGCCGCAGGCCTCGACTCGGTGGTCTACACCTTCCGTCCCAACGCCGGCGAACCGCGCCGACCGCTGGCGAAGATCGCGTCGGGCGGCGAGCTCTCCCGTGTGGGGCTGGCGGTGCAGCAGGTGCTGGCACGCGTGGACCGAACGCCGACCCTCGTGTTTGACGAGATCGACAGCGGGATCGGCGGCCGAAGTGCGGACCCCGTCGGCCGCAGCCTCTGGATCCTCGCCCGCACCCACCAGGTGCTCTGCGTCACGCACCTTCCGCAGATCGCCGCGTATGCGGACGCCCACTACCGCATCGCCAAGCATGAGCGAGATGGCCGCACGGTCACCGACGTGGTGCGGCTTGACCAGGCTGGCCGAGAGGCGGAGCTTGCCGCGATGCTTGGCGGGGCAGCAAGCGGTGATGCGGCACGGCTGTCGGCGCGCGAGCTGCTGGATCGAGCGCGCGGATGGGCCGAAACCCGGCAACGGGCGGACCCGGCAACGGCCCAGGGCTGACCGGCCACCCCGTGAGCACGCCACGCGACGCGTTCAGCACCGCGATTGACGCGTATCTCTCGTTCCTGCGGATCGAGCGCGGTCTGGCCGACGCCACGCTGCGGGCCTATGCGTCGGATCTTGACGACTTCGCCGCCAGTCGAGGCGCTGCGGCAGCCTGGGCTGACGGTCCGGACCTCGCCCGCCGGTATCTTGCCGCCAGAGCCCGTCGCGGCGCCGGGGCCGACGCCGGGCTCGCGCCCGCGAGCCTGCGCCGCCGCGCCGCCTGCATCCGCGGCTTCTACAAGTTCGCGTTCGGCGACGGGTTGATCACGGTGGATATCGCCTCCCGCCTGGATCTGCCGCGGCAGCAGCGCCTGCTCCCGGACACCCTGACCGTGGACGAGGTTGAGCGGCTTCTCGAGGCCTCCGGAGGCGCTCCCGGGACGGGGCACAGGCCCGCCACCAGCGATGGCCGCCGACTCCGCGACCGAGCGCTCCTCGAGCTGCTCTACGCATCCGGTCTCCGCGTCTCGGAGGCGCTGGGGCTCGACGTGGAGCACCTCCTTGTTGATGCAGGACTCGTCCGCGTCTTCGGGAAAGGCGGCAAGGAGCGTGTGGTCCCGGTTGGCGAGGTGGCGCTGGCGTGGCTGAGCAGGTACCTCAGCTGGCCGCGGCCGGCATGGCTGACTGCCGGTGATCGCCCCGATGGGGCAGGCACGCCGCTCTTCATAACCTCACGCGGTTCACGGATGCTCCGGACGCAGGCGTGGAGCATCGTCAAGGAGGCGGCGGCCGCTGCCGGGATCGACGCGCCGGTGTCGCCGCACACCCTCCGCCACTCGTTTGCGACGCACCTGCTCGAAGGCGGAGCGGACCTGCGGGTCGTTCAGGAGCTCCTCGGACATGCGACGATAGCGACCACGCAGCTCTACACGCATGTGACGGGGGAGCGAGTGCGCGAGGTCTATGCCCGGGCGCATCCACGGGCCTAACGGGAGGTCGAGGCGATGAGCTACACCGACGGTCTTCTTGCCACGGGCGAGCGCATCATCCGCCGCGAGCACCAGCATCCGTTTGTGCTGATCTGGGGCAGCCGAGGCGGGATCTTGGGACTCATCCTCGCGCTCGCCATCCTGATCGTCAAGGCGGTTTCCGGCGGCACCGGCACCCTCTTCGACCTCCTTGGCTACCTCGCGCTCGCCCTCGTGGTCGTGGGTCTGCTGCTCATCGTGTGGAGCTGGCTGAAGTACCGCAGCGAAGAGTTCGTCGTCACCAATCGGCGGATCATCCACGCCCGCGGTGTCATCAACAAGGAGGCCAGCGACTCCGCCCTCGAGAAGATCAACGACGCCAACCTCAAGGAATCCATCTTCGGGCGCATGTTCGGCTTCGGCGACCTGGAAGTGGACACCGCGTCGGAGGCGGGCATCGAGCGTCTGCGGATGCTGCGGGACCCCAAGGGCTACAAGATTGCCATGCTGGACGCGAAGCGTGAGCTCGAGATCGACGTGAACCGGTCCGCGTTCCCGGCCCCCCAGGCTCCCCAGGCTCCCCAGGCGCCGGTTGCACCCCCGGTCTATGCACCGCAGCCTGCTGCACCGGTCCACGACCACATGAGCAGCGACGAGGTTGCCTCGGCGGTGGACCGCCTGGGCGAACTGCGCGACAAGGGTCTGATCTCGCCCGAAGAGTTCGAGGCGAAGAAGAAGGAGCTGCTGGAGCGGCTCTAGCCTTTCCTGGCCGGGGCATCGACGCGCCAGGCCCCGTCGGCCGCGCCCGGGCGGCTGCGGCCGGTAGGATACGGGGGCGCTTGTTCATGCCCCCGAGGTCCCCGTGTTCGATGTCGCCAATCTCCTGCCCAAGCTCATCGCGATCGCGGTGCTGCTGCTCGTGGGTTTTCCCGTCCACGAGTTCTCGCACGCGCTGGCCGCGTACTGGCAGGGGGACGCCATGGCCAAGGTGTATGGCCGGCTGACGCTCAACCCCGTTGCCCACTTTGACCCGGCGGGCGCCTTCATGGTCATCCTGTCTGTCTTGCTTGGGAACGGGATGATCCTTGGCTGGGCCAAGCCCACGCCCATCAATCCTCAGAACTTCCGTGATCGGCGAAACGGTGAGGTCATTGTGGCTCTCGCTGGGCCAGCGTCCAACTTGGTGATGGCCGTCGTGTTTGCGCTGGTGCTGCGCGTCATGCTCGCCACCGGTGCAGCCCTGCCTGACTGGGTCTACTACGCGGTCTACTACCTTGTCGTCTTCAACGTCCTGCTGGGCATCTTCAACCTGTTGCCCGTGCCACCGCTGGACGGCTCCAATCTGCTCTACCGCTTCCTCTCGCCGCGCCAGGTGTGGCGGATCCGTCCCGTGCTGCAGCAGTACGGGCTGTTCATCCTCTTGGGGATCATCATCGTGTTGGGCGGGCCGCTGAGCCGGCTGATCGATGGGGTGATTAGTGTCCTGGTGGGGCTCTAAGGCCAGACAGCTGCGCCAGCATCTTCGGGCAAGGGTGCTGCCGCAGGAGCGAGCTGAACTGGCGGCATGGCTTCGTCCCTCGGAGTTGGCGCTGTATGACGCGATGCACCCGGCAGACCAGCGCCACGGTGTGGACGTTGTCGCCCACCTGCGCGCTGCAGGTGTGGGCGACCGCGACGTGCTGGCAGCGGGCTTGCTGCACGACTGCGGCAAGGGCGACACAGGTCCGGGTCCGCGCGTGGCGTGGTCGCTCGGGGAGCGCTACGGGGCCTGGGTGGTGAGCGGGGCTTCCCGCGTGCCCCGTTGGGGCGCAGCGCTGGAGCGTTTGCGCACCCACGCTGCCCGGTCGGCAACCGCGCTGGAGCTCGCCGGTCTGTCGGTGCGAGCCGTAACGCTCGTGCGTGAGCAGGACGCCCCCAGCGATCCAGAGTTTGGGGCTCGGTTTGCCGCCGCAGACGAGGCATGTTGAGCGCGGACGGCGCTCCCGCCATCGCCTTTACGCAGGGCAAGCGCCCAGAGGCTGCGGCGCACGTCACGCTCGCCGCGTTTGACGGCCCGCTGGCCCTGCTGTTGGCGCTGATTGAAGCTCGCCGGCTCGATGTGCTCACCGTGCCGCTGGGCGCGCTGGCCGGCGCCTACCTGGACGCGCTTGCCCTGCTTGACGTTGACCGGATGGGGCACGTGTCCGCATTCATCTCGGTGGCGGGCCAGCTCATCCTCATCAAGTCGCGGGCCCTGCTGCCCCGCCGCGGTCCTGAGATTCCCGGCGTGCTGGCCGACGAAGGGCTCGATCCGGAGGCGGAACTCCGCGCCCGCCTGATCGAGTACCGGGCGTACCGCGACGCAGGCGGCGCCCTGCTGCTGCACGCTGCCGAAATTGTGGGCCTCTACCACCGCGAGCAAGCCGCGTCGCGCGCTGCCGGGCTTGCTGGTGCGCGCCCAGATGCCGCGGCCCCGACCAGCGCCGCCGTCCTCGTCAAGGCGCTAGCGGGTATCGCAAGGCTTGCGCCCCCGCCTCCGCCCCCGCCAGAGACAATCCGTCGCAGCGTCACGATGGCTGCCCGCGCCGCCCTCATCCGCAGAGCGCTCGACGGGGCGCCGCTGGTGGTCCTGCAGGATCTGCTTCGGGGCGTTCGGGATCGCGTCGTGGTGGCCGTGACGTTTCTCGCGATGCTGGAGCTGGTGAAGCGGCGCGAAATCGTGGTGGAGCAGACTGAGCCGTTTGGGCCCATTACGGCGAGGCGGACGACGGCCGAAGAGCGGACAGCCGCAGGCGTCTCCGCTACCGTGGAGGACGACGCCCCGCTGGATGAGACCCTGGAGGACTTCGCATGACCGCGCCCGAGCCCGGCCAGGATGAAGCCGTCCTCCAGCCGCCCGAAGCTGACGCCGCCGATCCGCGCCCCGCGCCTGGCGAGCTGACTGAGGCGCAGTTGGAGGCGTTGCTCTTCGTCGCCGAGAAGCCGCTCACGCGCCGCGAGATCGCGGCGGTGGCGGGTGTGGACCGGGCAACCGTCGACGAGCGTCTTGGCGATCTGGAGGTGTCCCTGGCCGATCGCGGGATACGGCTGGTGACCGCCGGTGACCGCGTCGAGCTTGCGACGGCCCCGGCGGCCGGGCGCATCGTTGCGCGGTATGTCGGGGCGGACGCGGTGCGCATCTCGCCGGCCGCACTCGAGACGCTGGCCATCGTCGCGTATCGCCAGCCGGTCACGCGTGCCGTCATCGAGCGTGTCCGCGGCGTGGATTCCGACTACACCTTGCGGGCGCTGCTGCACCGGCGGCTTATCGTGGAGCTGGGGCGTTCAGACGCTCCGGGTCGCCCGATCATGTACGGCACGGGCTTTGAGTTTCTGGAGCGCTTTGGCCTGCTGTCTACGGATGAACTGCCGCCGCTGGACCTCGACATCGCCACCCGCCTGGTGGACGGGGATGCCGCCTCGCTCGCCGGCAGCGGGGCCTGAGCGATGGCCACCGAGCGCATCTCCAAGGTGCTGGCGGCCGCCGGTGTCGCGTCGCGCCGGGCGGCCGACGTCCTCATTGCGTCCGGTCGCGTGACCGTGGACGGGCGCGTGGCCGCGTTGGGTGAGCAGGTGGATCCCGCCCTGCAGCGTCTGGCGGTTGACGGCCGCACGATCGGGGCCACCGCGCAGGATCACATCTACCTCGCCGTGCACAAGCCTGCGGGCGTCACCTCCACGGTTCGAGACCGGCATGCCGAGATGACGGTCATTGAGCTTGTCCCCCGGGACCTTGGGCGTGGCGCAAGGCTGTACCCCGTGGGTCGGCTTGACCAGGACAGCGAGGGGCTGCTCCTGCTGACCAACGACGGCGACTGGTCCGAGCAGGTGCTGCATCCGCGCTATGGCGTGGAGCGCGAGTACGCGGTTGGCCTGGCGCATCCGCTCAGCCGCGAGCAGGCGGAGATGCTGCAGCAGGGTGTCGATCTGGAGGAGGGGACGGCTACCCTCAGCGGCCTCCGAGGCCAGACCCGTACTGAAGACCAGCGCTTGGCGCAGCTGCTCCGCCCGGAGCCGGAGCGCGGTCTCGTGTGGGTGCGCGTCACCATCCACCAGGGGTGGAAGCGCCAGCTGCGGCGGATGTTCGGCCAAGTGGGCGCACCCGTGCGGCGGCTTGTCCGCGTGCGCATCGGCAGCCTGCGGCTTGACCCCTTGAACACGGGTGAGGTGCGGCCGCTCACCAGCACCGAAGTGCGACGCCTGGCCCCCGTGCGCGGTCCGCGGGAGTGAGCGACGAGACGACCGGCGCGGCGGGCTATCCTGCGTCCATGGAGAGCACGCCAGATCGCAGCACGCCACGTCGGACCCTGAGCCCCGTCGTGGCGCTTGACGGTCCTGCGTCCAGCGGGAAGAGCTCCATCGGCTCGGCCGCGGCGAAGCGCTTGGGCCTGCGCTTTGTGGACACTGGGCTGTTCTACCGGGCAGTGACCGCGCTCGCGCTTGCGGAGGGCATGGCTCCGGACAACGTGGACGGCCTGATTGGCCTGGTGCCGCGGATCGCGCTCGATGATGACGGCGAAGGCCGTCTGGGGCGTGTCCTGGTGGACGGGGCTGAGCGCGAATTGCCGCTCCATGGGCCCGACGTGGACGGCACGGTTCCGGTGGTGGCGAGGCAAGCCGGCCTTCGCACCGCCCTTCTCGCGCGCCAGCGTGACCTCGCCCAGGGTGGGGGCATCATCGTGGCGGGCCGCGACATCGGCACGGTGGTGCTGCCAGGCGCTGATGTGAAGATCTATCTGGACGCCTCCGCCGAGGAGCGGGCACGACGCCGGATCCGTGAGCGGGGTCTCGACGAGGCTGGGCCTGAGGCCGCCGAGGTCCGCGCCCAGCTTGGGGCACGCGACGTGACCGACGGCACACGCGATGTGGCCCCGCTGCAGACTGCCGAGGACGCCGTGGTCATCCGCACGGACGGCGTG
>JANYAA010000184.1 GCA_025355255.1 Chloroflexota bacterium
CCAAGCCCGTGCTCCTCGAACCCATCATGACGGTCCACATCCGCGTGCCCGAGCAGTACATGGGTGAGGTGAACCGGGACCTGAACGGCCGTCGCGGCCGGGTGTTGGGCCTGGACTCGGTGGACGGCATGCAGGTGATCTCTGCCCACGTCCCGCAGGCTGAGCTGTTCTCTTACGCCACAGAGCTGCGCTCGCTGACCGGCGGCCGCGGCACATTCAGCGCAGAGCTGGACCACTACGAGGACGTGCCCTCGCTGATTGCGGACAAGATCATCGATGCGCACAAGAAGAAGGATCACGGCGAAGGGCACTGACCCTCGCCGTCACCAGGTATCTCGCGAACGGCGCCGGGCAACCGGCGCCGTTTGGCTTCGTGACTGGTTGCTCAGGCTGGGTCTCGGAGAGCTTGGACGAGCTCCGCGATGGTGACGCGACGCTCGTAGAGCGCCTTGCCCACGATGGCGCCGGCGCAGCCGATGGCACGCGCGGCGAGCACGTCCGAGGCGCTGGCGATGCCGCCGCTTGCGATGATGCGGCCGCGGTTGAGCTTGACGAGCGTCGCGAGCGCGGCGAGATCCGGCCCGCCGAGCATGCCGTCGCGGTCGATCGCGGTGACCTCGAAGGTTGCAACGCCGACGTCCGCAAGGGCGCGCACGGCGTCTGCGGCGGGCAGCCCGGCCGCACCGCGGCGCCATCCCTCACCGAGGGCGAGCCCGTCCCGCACATCGATGGACACGGCGATGCGGTCAACGCCGTGGGCCGCCACCAGTTCGCCGGCAAAGGACGGGTTG
Organism: Chloroflexota bacterium; assembly: GCA_025355255.1. GTDB lineage: Bacteria > Chloroflexota > Limnocylindria > Limnocylindrales > CSP1-4 > CAIXZV01. Next base: position 792 of record JANYAA010000184.1, read on the forward strand.
CGCAGGGCCGCCGTGCCAATTGCGACGCGAGCCACGCCGGCCTCGAGTGCGCGCGCAACCGCGTCAAGGGTTCTGAGCCCGCCCCCTAGCTCAATATTCGCCCGCCCCGCCACGACGGCTGCAATGCGCTTGACCGCGTCAAGCTGAACGGGCCTCCCCTCCCTTGCCCCGTCCAGGTCAACCACATGGAGCCAGACGGCGCCGGCGTGGACGAAGGCGGCAGCCACAGCCACGGGGTCTGAACCGTAGACGGTCGCCCGCGCAAAGTCGCCCTGGCGAAGGCGGACCACCAAACCGCCCACCACGTCAATGGCCGGGAGGAGCTCAAAGTCTGGTGTCTCAGGCGTGGTAGCGTGTGAGCGTGGTAGCACGCTACTATGCTAGCATGACAGTCAGATGCCACGGGCAGGGTTCGTGGTGACAACTCGGAACGAAGGAGGACCACGCGACGTGGCAACGGACTGGCAGACGCCCGACGCTGATGCGCTCATTGCAGCCTTGCTGCTGCTCGACACGCCTGAGCGTGCCCGTCGCTTCCTGCGGGATCTCTGCACCATTGGCGAACTCCACGACATGGCCCAGCGGTGGGCCGTGGTGCGCCTGCTTGACGCAGGGATGCACTACGCCGAGATCTCGCGCCGCACCGGTGCGAGCACGGCCACCATCACGCGTATTGCCTCGTGGCTCAACCACGGTGAGGGTGGCTACCTGATGATGCTGGCGACCTGGCGCGCGTCGCTGGAGTCGCTCCCCTACCCCGAGGGCAACGAGGCGTGAGGGAGCGTCTGCGGCTCGCCGTCCCCAACAAGGGGCGCCTCGTCGAGCCCACCCTGTCGCTGCTGCACGCGTCTGGCCTCGTTTTTGAGGAACACGATCGCAGCCTCGTCGCCCACGTTGCGAACCACCCGCTGGACATTCTCTTCGTCCGCACCAGCGACGTCGTCGAGTTTGTCGCAGACGGCGTGGCCGAGGTCGGCATCACTGGCGCTGACGTCCTGGCCGAGGCCAACCGCGATCTGCCGGTGCTTGCCCGGCTTGGCTATGGCCGGTGCCGTCTGGCAGTCGCCGTCCCGTCGGACTCAGCCATCCACGCGATCACTATGCTCGGCGGCCTGCGCGTCGCCACGTCGCACCCGGGCGTGGCCAGACGGTACTTCGCGGAGCAGGGGCTCGCAGTCGAGGTCGTGCCCCTCTCGGGTGCCGTTGAGGTTGCTCCGCGTCTCGGTTTGGCTGACGCCATCGTGGACTTGGTCTCAACCGGCAGCACGCTCGCGATGAACGGCTTGCGCGCCATCGGCGACATCTTGGCCTCCGAGGCCGTCCTGGTGGCTGGCCCGAACGCCGTGGGCGAGCGCCAGGCGGAACTCGACGGCATCGTGACGATGCTGGGATCCGTCATGGTGGCGCGCGACCGTAAGTACCTCATGATGAACGCACCTGCCAGCCACCTTGCCGAGCTCATCGCGCTCCTCCCTGGGCTCGAATCGCCGTCCGTCATCCCGCTCGCCCATGCCGGCATGATCGCGATCCACGCGGTCGTCGGCGCGGACGAGGTCTGGGGCCTCCTGCCCAGGCTCAAGGCCGCTGGTGCGTCAGGGATCCTCGTCCTCCCGATTGAGAAGATCCTGCCCTGATGAGTCCCAGCCCCGTCACGTTCACGACTCCGAACCTGCCCGCGACCTACTCGTGGGAGGCAACCAACGAAGGCGTCGCGGCGCGGTACGGCCTGCCGATCGAGCAGGTCGTCCGGTTTGACCTCAACACCTCCCCCACCCCGCCTGCGGCGCTTGCCGAGATGCTCGCCGCCGGCGAGTGGGAGACGGTCCTGTCCGAGTACCCGCCCGGCGACTACCGGCGGCTGGTTGAAGCCGCCGCCGCACGCTACGGCGTCGCCCCGTCGGAGGTTGTCCCGGGCGCCGGCGCTGACGAGATTCTGGACCTGTGCACCAAGGCGTTCCTGCCCTTTGGAGGTCGCGCGGTCATTCCGGTGCCCAGCTACGCGATGTATCGCGTAGACACCGAGCAGCATGGCGGCGTCCCAGTGCTCGTGCCCAGGCTCCCCGCCGACGATGGGTTCGCCATGGACCTTCCCGCCGTCCGCGCGGCTGCCCGGGACGCGTCCGTCGTATGGCTGTGCAACCCCAACAACCCCACCGGGGCCGAGGAGCGCGAGGGCGCTATCGAAACCCTGCTGGCGGGGATCGCCACCGACGCGGCACAGACTGGACGCGCACCCGCCTGGGTCATCGTTGACGAGGCGTACGCCGAGTTCACGGGACGGTCGGCCATCCCGCTGCGTCATATGCACCCCAACCTCGTCGTTGTCCGGACTGTGTCCAAGGCCTATGCGCTCGCCGGGCTGCGGGTTGGGTTTGCCGTTGCCACGGCTGACACCATCAACCGCATCGCCCTGTATCGCCCGCCCGGGTCCATCGGGACGATCTCGGTGACCGTGGCAGAGCGCATGCTCCGCGAGCCTGAAGCCATGCTGGCAAACGTCGCGCGTGTACAGGCGGAGCGCCCCCGGATGGTCGCCGCGCTCGCGGCAGCCGGACTTCGGCCGTACCCGTCCGTGACCTGTTTCGTCCTCGTGGACATGGGGTCGCCGGATCGTGCGGCGGAGGTAGCGGAGTTCCTCATGCGCCGCGGGATGGTCCCGCGCACGTTCCCGCAGCGGCACCCTGCGGCGCATTGCCTCCGCCTCACGGTCCGGGCGCCCCACGAGAACGACCGGCTCCTCGAAGCAATCGCAGACTTCACGGCAGGTGCGGCATGACCGACGTCCTCGGCTCCCTCGAAGTGGTGACACGCGATGGCCGATCCGTCCGTGTGAGGAGGGTGACACGCGAGACATCCATCGAGATGGCGCTCGGCCTTGATGGCACAGGCGTGGTGAAGATCGCAACCGGGATCGGGTTCTACGACCACCTCTTGGGCTCCCTGGCGCATCACGGGCTCTTTGACCTGGAGATCTCCGCTGCTGGCGACCTGGACGTGGACGAGCACCACACCGTCGAGGACGTGGCCCTTGTGCTTGGCGCCGCGTTCGCCGAGGCCCTTGGCGACCGTGCCGGCATCCGGCGCTTTGGTGAATCCAGCGTGCCGATGGACGAGTCGCTTGCTACTGCGGTGATCGACGTGGGCGGGCGTCCATATGCGGTTGTGGATCTGCCGTTCGCCAGCGAACGCGCTGGGGCGTTGCCGCTCCGGCTTGTTGAGCACGCGCTTGAGTCCTTCGCGCGCACGTCGGGCTCCACGCTCCACCTCCACGGGCAGGGGCGTCAGGATCACCACCTCGCAGAAGCCGCGTTCAAGGCCCTCGGGCGGGCGCTGCGCGTGGCCTGTGAAGCCGACCCGCGCCGTGCCGGTGTCGCGTCCACGAAGGGCGCCCTCGGGTGACGCCGCCTGTCGCCGGACCAGTTCGCGTCGCCGTGGTGGACTATGGTGCGGGCAACCTTGTGTCCATCGAGCAGGCGCTGGCCGCGGCTGGGGCGCTGGTGCGGCGGGTGTTGCACGAGGGCGACATCGGTGATGCCGAGCTCCTGGTCGTACCCGGCGTGGGTGCCTCGGCCCCAGCGATGGATCGCCTCCGCGGGGCTGGACTTGTTGATCCGATCCTGCGCTGGATCGCCGCCGACAAGCCGTTTCTGGGCATCTGCCTCGGCATGCAGCTGCTGTTTGCGAGCAGCGACGAGGACGGGGCCGAGACGCTTGGCGTCCTCCCCGGGCGCTGCGTTCGTCTGGACGAGGCGCCAACCCTGCCCCACACGGGGTGGAACCAGGTGGAGGCGCGGACGGCCCACCCGGCATTTAGCGGGATTGCGTCTGGCGCGGACTTCTACTTCGTCCACTCGTATGTCGGCCAGCCAATTGACGACGCGATCGTCCTGGCCGAGACTGAGCACGGTCGCCCCTTTCCATCGGCAGTCGCCGCGCGTCGCCTGCTGGGCGTCCAATTTCATCCCGAACGGTCTGGCGCCGACGGCCTGCGCATGCTGGCCAACGTCGTTGCCGCCAGCCGCGCGAGCGGGGTTGCCTGATGCTGCGTCGTCGCGTCATTCCCTGTCTCGACGTGGCGGCGGGGCGGGTTGTCAAGGGCACCCGCTTCGTGGACCTCCGCGACCAGGGCGATCCGCCCGAGCTCGCCGAGCGCTACGCGGCGGAGGGCGCCGACGAGATCGTCTTCCTCGACATCACTGCGGCGCCGGAGGGCCGCTCAACGCTGCTCGACATCGTCGAGCGCACGGCCCGTCGGGTGTTCATCCCACTGACGGTGGGAGGCGGCGTCGGCAGCGTGGACGACATGCGCGGCGTGCTGCGCGCGGGCGCGGACAAGGTGGGGCTCAACTCGCGCGCCGTGGCTGATCCGGCGCTCATCGGCCGCTGCGCCGCGCGGTTCGGCAGCCAGGCCGTTGTGGTGGCGATCGATGCGCGGCTGGCCGCCAAGAGCCAAGCCATCCCCACAGGTTATGAGGTGGTGGTCAACGGCGGCCGCGACGCCATGGGCATAGACGCGGTCGAGTGGGCGCAGCGAGCGGTTGCACTTGGCGCTGGCGAGCTGCTGGTGACCGCCATCGACCGTGACGGCACCGGACGCGGCTACGACACAGACCTCCTGCGCCAGATCACGGCCGCTGTCCGAGTACCGGTGATTGCCTCGGGCGGCGCAGCGGCACCCGCGGACTTTGTGGCGGCCGTTCGGGACGGCGGGGCTGACGCGGTCCTTGCCGCCGGCATCTTCCATCGGCGCGAGGTCTCGATTGCGCAGGTCAAGCAGGCGATGGCGGCGGCGGGTCTGCCGGTCCGGCACATGGAGGCAACGGCATGAGCGAAAAGCGGGGCGTACCCGGCGCTGCGGACCTGGCTGCCGGCACCACGGTTCTGACCGCCGACGGCGTGAACTGGGGCGCCGACGGCCTCGTGCCGGGCATCGTGCAGGATGTGGCAGACGGGCGCGTGCTCATGCTCGCTTGGGTGGACGCTGAGGCCCTGGCGGCCACGCTTGCCACCGGCGATGTCCACTTCCATTCGCGTTCCCGCGGGCGGCTATGGCGCAAGGGCGAGGAGTCTGGCCACGTGCTGCGGATCCGAACGCTGGCGCTGGACTGCGACGGAGACGCGCTCTTGTTGGGCGTCGAACCCGTGGGGCCCACATGTCATCGCGGTGAGCGGAGCTGCTTTGACGCCGATGGGGCCAGAGCGCAGGCTGCACAGGGGTTCGCCTGGCTGGAGCGACTGTGGGCGGTCATTGCCGAGCGCTCCGCGACCCGGCCCGCCG
>JANYAA010000223.1 GCA_025355255.1 Chloroflexota bacterium
GGGCGGGATGCCGGGGCCGTGATCGATCAGGCGCAGCTCCGCCATGGCGCCCAAGCGCTGGAGGAACAACCCCACCGGCGTGCCGGCGGGCGTGTGTGCCCGAGCGTTCGCGAGCAGGTTGCCCACGACCTGGCGCAGGCGGTCGTCATCGCCGGCCACGGCCAGACCGGGCTCAACGGTCGCCACCAGCGGACGCGTGAAGTCCACGGCTCGGTGATCGGCCGCAGCGTCCTCGCAGATCCGCGAGAGGTTCACCGGGTCCCGGCGCAGGGGCCGCCCCTGGTCAAGCCGCGCGAGCAGCAGCAGGTCGTCCACCAGCGCGCCCATGCGCCGGCTCTCCGTCCCGATGCGGTCCATCGCCGTGTCCAGCGCGGCAGGGTCCGCCAGACCGCCCGCGCGGTACAGCTCGGCGTAGCCCCGGATGGATGTCACCGGCGTGCGCAGCTCGTGTGACGCGTCCGCGACAAAGCGCCGAAGCCGATCCTCGCTCGCAGCCTTCGCCGCCAGCGCCGCCTGCTGCGCGCCAAAGGCGCCCTCGATCTGGTCCAGCATCGCGTCAAAAGCCGTGCCCATACGGCCCACCTCGGTGTCGTCGTGCGGCACGCCGGACCGGTGCGAGAGGTCGCCCGCGGCGATGCGCTCCGCGGTTGCGGCGATCCGCTCAATGGGCAGCAGCCCGGCGCGCAGGATCAGCCACGCAACCAGCAGCAGCACCGCGATCGTCAGCCCGCCCACAGCGAACAGCGTGCGGATAAGCGCGTGGCTGCCGGCCTCAACGCTGGCGAGCGGCGAGGCCACCGCGATGATCTGGCCCATCCGCGCCTGCGTCACCAGCACGTGGTATCGAATCGCGCCGTCCACCGACGGCAGGTCGATGATGTGCCTGTAGGCCGCCGCGGGGATGCCGCCGCTCCAGTCGGGGAGCGAGGGGAGCGGATCGGGGCTGTCGGCGTAGCCAGAGGCGACGGACCGAACCACTCTGCCGTTCGCGTTCAACCACAGGATGGCCAGCCGACGACCCGCTGCGTCTTCGGCGGTGGTGGCGGCGATGTTCATCATCCCGGCCATCGCCACGGGCCGCGCGGCAATCGCCTGAAGCTCGCGATCCACGGCATCTATCTGGCTGGCCCGAGTCAGACCTACCAGCGCAACGCCCGCGACGATGAGCGCAACAGCGAGGATGGCGCCGAGCGACAGGACCAGACGTGCGCGCAGGCTCATGTCAGCAGCGCCCTAGCCGGCCGGGCCGTCAGCGCGAAGCACATAGCCAAAGCCGCGAACCGTCCGGAGCAGGCGAGGCTCGACATCGTCAAGCTTGCGCCGCAGGTAGCTGACATAGGTCTCGACGACGTTGTCCTCGCCGTTGAAGTCGTACTGCCAGACGTGGTCGAGGATCTGCTGCTTCGACAGCACCCGCTCGGGGTTCAGCAGGAGGTAGCGCAGCAGCCGGAACTCAGTGGGGGAGAGCTCCACCTCGCGGCCGGTGCGCCAGACCTGGTGGCGGTCCTCGTCCATCTCGAGATCGTGGTAGCGGAGCCGGGGCGCCTCGGCATCCGGCCCGCCGGCACCGGCTCGGGCCCGCCGCAGCAGCGCGCCGATGCGCAGGGTCAGCTCCTCGAGCGAGAAGGGCTTGGTCACGTAGTCGTCGCCGCCACGCACAAAGCCGGTCACGCGGTCGTCTTCGGAGTCGCGGGCGCTAAGGAAGATCACCGGGACGAAGTCGCGCGCGGCCCGCAGCCGCCGGCACACCTCGAAGCCGTCGATGTCGGGCAGCATCACGTCGAGGACCACGAGATCCGGCGCGGCCGATGCCGCCGCGTCCAGCGCGGCAAACCCCGTGGCGGCCACGGTCACCTGGTAGCCCATGTACCGCAGCGCGGTGGAGAGGAGCTCGGTGATGGCCGGCTCGTCGTCAACCACGAGAATGCGGGGCGTGGGCGCGTCGTTCTGCACGTTCTGCACACGGTCATCATGGCGCGCCAAGGCTGAGAGGTTGCTGTGAGTTCGCCGTGAATGCGCCACACCGCCAGCGGCCGCGCCTATCATCGGCGCATGCCTGAACTGCCCGCCACATTCCCCGCCTTTGTTGTCGACAAGCCGCAGGGTGGCACATTCAGCCGCGGTCTCCGCGACTTCGCCACTGCCGACCTGCCGCCGGGCGAGGTCACGGTGCGCGTGGAATGGTCCAGCGTCAACTTCAAGGACGGGCTGGCGTCGCGCGAAGACGGGCGTGTGGCGCGGTCATATCCCTTGATCCCGGGGATTGACCTCGCGGGCGTGGTGGTCGCCTCGGAGGACCCGGCGTTCGCCGTAGGCTCGGCGGTGCTGGCCAACGGCTACGACATCGGCGTCGCTCGCCATGGCGGGTACGGCGAGCTGGCGCGGCTGCCATCGGGCTGGGTTGTGCCGATGCCCGTCGGGATGATCGCTCGGGACGCCATGGTCATCGGTACGGCCGGCTTCACCGCAGCGATGAGCGTGGCGGCCCTGGAGACGCACGGGCTTCGCGCCGGCGAAGGGCCGGTGCTGGTCACCGGCGCGTCCGGCGGCGTGGGGTCGATGGCGATCGCCATGCTGGCTGCGCGTGGCCACGAGGTCTGGGCGGCCACCGGCAAGGCGTCGGAGCACGAGCGGCTGGCGCGGCTTGGCGCAACGGGGTTCCTGACCCGTGAGGAGGTCACAGGCCCCGGGCGGCCCCTGGACTCCGCGCGCTGGGCCGGCGCCGTGGACACCGTGGGCGCGGCGACGCTGCCCTACGTGCTGCGGACGCTGTGCATTGGGGCTGCCGTGGCGTCATCGGGGAACGCGTCCGGCGCGGAGCTGGTGACAACGGTCTTCCCGTTCATCCTGCGCGGCGTGGCACTGCTGGGGATGGACTCCGGGAACATGGCGATCGAGCCGCGGCGGGCGCTGTGGGTCCGGCTGGCGGGCGATCTCTCGCCTCGGGCGATGCTTGTCGACGGCGAAAGCCTGGCCCAGGTGTCGCTGGACACGCTGGAGTCGGCGCTCGACGCCATCCACGCGGGCGAGGCGCGCGGCCGCTGGGTGGTCCGCGTCGCCGCCTGACGCCAGGCTGGGTTACCGGCTTCTAGCGGCGGCGGCGCGATCGATCGCGCAAACCGTCCGGGCGCGGGGGCACCGGCACGGCGAGGTCGTCCGGGTTCGCGGTTCCTGCGCGCAGATGTGAGTTCATCGCGTTTGCCCGCCCGATGCCGCCGAAAAGGCCGTCCAAGCGGCTCTCCTTCCCGTTTAGCTGCCGCTGCGCCAGCACCACCAGGATCACCACTGGGGCAAACATGAGCACGAGGAACAGCAAGAGCGTCGCAACCTGCAGCACGCCAAACAGCATCAGGGAGCGATACAGCCGCAGGTGCGCCATCAACGCACCGCCGGCAAGCGCCCCGAGGATGGTCGCCACCAGCCCAAGCCCCTT
>JANYAA010000245.1 GCA_025355255.1 Chloroflexota bacterium
CAGCGACGAGCCACTCGTGAGCTCCGACTTCCGCGGCGACACGCGCTCCTCGATCATCGACAGCGCATGCACGATGGTCCTGGGCGGCAACTTCGTGAAGGTCATCGCGTGGTACGACAACGAGTGGGGCTACAGCTGCCGAGTTGCCGACCTCGTGAAGTTCGTCGCCCGGTCGCTTCCGGCCTGACGCGCCGGCGCGCAACCTGACGCTCTCGGCCCCCGGCAGCCGGTCACCACCGGCTCGGGGGCCGCGCCGCACTCGACGGCTTCCGGCTACAGACCGGCAGCCGCATCGGAAAGGAACGCAACGGTCATGGACAAGCTCACCGTCCGAGACCTCGACGCCGCGGGGAAGCGCGTCTTCGTGCGGGTGGACTTCAACGTCCCCCTGGAAGACGGCAAGGTCACCGACGACTCGCGCATCCGGGCCGCCATCCCCACGATCAAGTACCTCCAGGCGCAGGGCGCCCGCGTGATCCTCGCCAGCCATCTCGGCAGGCCTGACGGCAAGGTCAGCGACAGCCTGCGGCTGCGCCCGGTGGCCGAGCGCCTCTCGCAGCTCCTTGGCCGCACGGTTCCCGTGACCGGCGACGCGCTGGGTGTCGGCACGGAGGACGCGGTCAAGCGCCTCCGCAACGGCGAGATCCTCCTGCTGGAGAACCTCCGCTTCCACGTCGAAGAGGAGAAGAACGACCCCAAGTTCGCCGGGCAGCTGGCTGCCTACTGCGACGTCTACGTGAACGACGCCTTTGGCACGGCCCATCGGGCCCATGCCAGCACCGTCGGCATCGCGAAGCTTCGCCCCGCGTACGCGGGCTTCCTCATGGAGAAAGAGCTCGCCAACCTCGGCAAGCTGCTCGACAAGCCGGAGCACCCCTTCGCGGCCATCATCGGCGGTGCCAAGGTCAGCGACAAGATCAAGGTGTTGAAGCACCTGCTCGACAAGGTTGACCTGATGGTCATCGGCGGCGGCATGGCCAACACCTTCCTGCTGGCGCAGGGCAAGCCCATTGGCAAGAGCCTGGCCGAACCGGACCGCGTGGAGGACGCCCGCGCGATCCTCGCAAGGGCTGAGGAGCTGAGCGTCAAGATCATCCTCCCAGTGGATGTGGTGGTGGCCAAGGAGGTCACGCGCGGCACCGAGTACAAGACGATCAGCGCCGAGAAGGTGCCCGCCTCCTGGCACATCGTGGACTTGGGCAAGCAGAGCCAGGCCAACATCGAGGCCGCGCTCGCCGATGTGCGGACCGTGCTCTGGAATGGCCCGCTGGGCGTGTTTGAGATCCCCTCGTTTGCGCACGGCACCAAGGCACTCGCGCGGTTCCTGGCCATTCGGGCCAGCGAGGGTGCGGCGGTGGTGATCGGCGGCGGCGACTCCGTTGCTGCAATCACCCAGCAGGGGCTGGCCGACAAGATGACCCATATCAGCACCGGCGGCGGCGCCTCACTCGAGTTTCTCGAGGGGCGCGAACTGCCGGGCGTCACGGTCCTGCTGGACCGCAAGCCGGAGAGCGCCGCATGAGCGACACCACCATCGCCTGGGTGGACGCCCGGGAAATCCTGGACTCGCGGGGCAACCCCACCATCGAGGTTGACGTTGTCACCGACGACGGTGCGCTTGGGCGTGCCGCCGTTCCGTCCGGCGCCTCCACGGGTGCCCACGAAGCGGTTGAGCTCCGCGACGGTGACAAGAGCCGCTACGGCGGCAAGGGCGTGCTGACCGCGGTGGCCAACGTCACCGAGCGGATCGGCCCGTCCATCCTGGGCTTTGACGCGGCCGATCAGGCCGGCATCGACGACATTCTTCTGGAGCTTGACGGCACCGCCAACAAGGGCGAGCTGGGCGCGAACGCCATCCTCGGTGTCTCGCTCGCCTGCGCCCACGCCGCGGCTTCGTCGCACGAGATGCCGCTCTACCGCTGGCTTGGCGGTGTTGGGGCGCGGACCCTCCCGGTCCCCATGTTCAACATCCTCAACGGCGGCAAGCACGCCCAGGGCTCCACGGACTTCCAGGAGTTCATGGTCATGCCGGTCGGCGTGGCGAGCTTCTCCGAGGCGCTCCGCGCCGGGTCGGAGATCTTCCACGCCCTGCGCAAGCTCCTCCACGACGAGGG
>JANYAA010000378.1 GCA_025355255.1 Chloroflexota bacterium
GCATCGTCCATTCCGGCGGCAGCGTGACTGCGGCGAACGGCAGCCCCGCCGCGGCGCGCACGATCAGCGTCATCAGGCGCAGGAGGAGCCAGCCCGCCAGACCGCCAAGCCACCCCACAACGCCCGGCGCACCGAGCATCACCAGCCAGCCCGCGCCCATCGCCAGCAGACCTGCCGCCATCGCCGCCGGCACCAGCGGCACCACGACAAGGTTCACGACGGGTGCCACGAGCGACAGCCGTCCAAAGGTGGCCAGCACGTCCGGGAGCGTGGCCGCTTGGGCCGCCGTCGAGATGCCGAGGCTCTCCGCCAGCCAGCCTGGAAGGCGACCGCCCCAGAGGCGCGCAAACCAGCCGCCGAGCTGCGTTGCCCACGCCAACAGCCCCGCCGTGGCCTCAACGGAGAGGCGGAACCCCGCATCGCCCACCATGGCGGGTGAGGCGATCACCAGGATTGCCACGGCGAGGCCAAGCGCCGCGGCTGCTCGTCCCGGTCTGCCGGATGCCCGAGCCGCAAGCGCGACGCCCGCCATGACGCCCGCGCGAACCACCGACGGTGAGGCGCCCGCAACCACAACGTACAGGGTGATGGTCGAGGCTACGGCGATGGCGATGACGCGCCGCGATCGCCCGCGCATCACCGCGCCCACCAGCCCCGCGACAATCGCGATGTTCCAGCCCGAGATGGCCACCACGTGGCTGACGCCCGCCGTGGCGAAGTCCGCGGCGAGTTGGCGATCCACACGTTCCCGAAGACCGATCAAGATCCCGGCGGCCAGCCCCGCCTCCGGTTCCGGCATAGCGCGCTGGAGCGCATCACCCGCTCCGTCCCGGATCGTCTGCAGCGAGGGCCATGGCGGCGGGCGAACAAGGCGCAGCGACGTTGCCCGCAGGCTTCCGGCCGCGCCGGTGCGCCGCAGGTATTCGCCGTATGGGTCATCAGCAGGCGGCGGCTGCACGCGCCCCGCAACCTCCACGACGGCCCCGGCGGCCACGATGGGGAACGCGGGCAGCGTCGCCGCCACGGTCACGGAACCCGCGTCGGTGGCGAGCTCGAGCCGCGCAATCTGGCTTCCGTCCTTGGGCGACCCCACGGACGCAACCTCTGCCGTCCAGGGCCCGGTGCCTGCGGCGTCCAGCCCAAGCGGTGGGGCTTCGGGGAGCAGCAGGACGCGCAAACCCAGCAGCACCACACCCAACCCGACGGCCACGGCCCGAGGTCGCCAGAGCGGCCTAAGCCCCTGCACGGCCTGCGCGATCAGCGTCAGAGCGAGGCCGCAGGCCACCACTGGCGCTGGGGGCACGCCCAGCCAGACCGCTGCGCTGCCGAGGACCGCGCCGATGGCCAGCCACGCCCCGCGCGGCATGCCCGCGCCAACGCGGCTCATGCCGTGGCCGTCATCCGCCCACCGTCACGCGGCTGCGGATCTTGGCGAGCACCGCCTGCCCGAGCACCTTGCGACTGACCAGCTCGTCTAGTGTGCGGAACGGCTTCTCCGCCCGGGCCGTGACGATCTTGGCCGCGGTTGCCGGACCGATGCCGGGGAGCGCGTCCAGCGCCTCAGCTGTGGCATGGTTGATGTCCACGAGGCTGGCCGGCCCGCCCGGCGGGGCCGACGTGCCCGGCCGGGCCGTCGCCGCAGCCGCCGCCTCGTCCCGCGACGGCACGTGTATCTCGTCCCCGTCCTCCAGCCGCCGGGCCAGGTTCAGCGCGAGGTCCGCCGCCACGGTGTCAACGCGTGGCCCGTACCCGCCCGCCGCCTCGATCGCGTCACCCACGCGCGAGCCGGGCGCCAGCCGGTAGAGACCGGGACGCCGCACCGCACCGCCCACTTCGATGACGAGCAGGACACCGGGTGGGGTGGATCCGCTCGCATCGGCAGACGCCAACGGATCCGAGGCGCCTTGCGCCGCCACCGGCGCCTCAGGCCGAGCGGCTGCCATAACCGCCGCAACGGCCACCACGACCGCGACCACCGCCGCGCCGATCGCCAGCCATGGGCGTCTCGGGTTTGGCGCGTGCTCTGGCGCCGCAGCCCCGTTGGGCGCAGCGGGATCCGGTGCGGCATCGTCAATCACGCGCCACGGCGCGCTGGAGGGCTCCACGAGCGGCAGCTCCCCGGCGGGGGTGCGGGCGGAAGACAGCGATTGGCCAGGCGGCGAGGCGGACGATCCGGCCCCCGCCGGGGGCACGTCCTTCGGGGGCCGGAGGTCCAGCGCAAACCGTAGCGGCGCCCACTTATCGGCCACTTATCTGCGGCACACCTGGGCCAGCGACGCGCTCCCGAGCCAGAAGCCATAGCATCGGCACGTGACCGACCAACCGTTTCCGCGCGCACGCGTCGAGGCCCTGGCCGGGCGCCTCCCCGCGTACCTCAAGCTGGCCTGGCGCCTCTTGCGGGATCCTCTCCTCAGCCGCAAGCGCCGTGCCGCCCTCATCGCCGCAGCTGGCTATC
>JANYAA010000453.1 GCA_025355255.1 Chloroflexota bacterium
GCGTCTCGAGCGAGCGCTCGCGGCACGGCGCGGCCGCCCGGGCACCGCCGCCAAGTTGAGCACGAGGGGAGCCGGCCGCCGCTAGCGGTGCCGCAGCTCGCAGGTGGTCCTAGTCCGACGCCGCGATGCTGTCCTGGATCCGGTGGTGCAGGTCGATGTAGGTCCGCAGCTCCGCGTCTGTCAGGATGTCCATCCATACGGCTTCGCGACCATGGATGATCGTGCGCACCAGTTGGATCACCTCGAGCCCAGACTTGGTGAGCGTCACGAGGAGGCTGCGGCGGTCCTCCGGATTGGCCGAGCGCTGCACGAGCCCGCGCCGCTCAAGGGAGTCCAGCAGCCCGGTCACCGTGGCGCGCGTGACGATCAGGCGTTCGCCCAGCTCTGACGGCGACATCTCCCCGTGGTCGCGGAGCTGGCCGAGGACAAGTCCTCCCGCGGCGCTCACGCCCAGCGGGCGCAGGAGTTTGCCGATTCGCTCAAAGGCCATATCGGCCGTGCGGATGGAATTCATGACGGCCTCGGTCGCCAGGACGCGGGCGTCCGGCGTCTGGTCAAGGAAGTCGGCGGGCATCTGTACCTTTGGCATGCCCATATATTACGGGGATTGACAATACGGTGCCAAACCGTATAGTTAGGCACCTAATGACCTGTCGAATACCGGACAGGCCGAGTCGGAAGGAATGCGTCCCATGGCCAAGGTCATCGTCCAGCACCAGGTTGCCGACTACGACACGTGGATCACGGTGTTCAACGAGCACCAGGCGACCCGCCAGTCTCACGGCGCCACCGGGCACTCCGTGAGCCGCGCGGCGTCGGACCCGAACATGGTTGTCATCGTCAACGACTTCGCCACGCTTGATGGCGCGCTGGCGTTTACGCAGGACTCCTCCCTGCCCGAGGCCATGGCCAAGGGCGGCGTGACCGGTCACCCCCAAGTCTGGGTCACCAACGAGGCCGACTCCGCCTCGTACTGACGGGACCCGCGCGCAGCGCAGCCGGCGGCTCGGGAGACCCTTCCCGGGCCGCCACGGCGGCCAGAAGCTCGTCGGGGTCAAGCGTGTCCGGCAGGATGAAGACATCCTTCGAGCCGCTCACAAGGCCTGGGTGCGTGTGGCTGTCGATCAGCCCGGGCAGCACCAGCCGGTTGCCCAGGTCGTGCCGACGTGTCGCCGTGCCCGCCAGCCCTTCGGCGCCCGCCGCATCGCCAACGTGGACCAAGCGGCCATCGCGAATCGCGACCGCGTTGGCCCAGGGCTGGGCGGGGTTGGCGGTGAAGAAGCGGCCGCCGGTCAGGATGACGTCCGCGCTGGACGAGGCCTCAGGATCCATATGCAAAAGGGTACCGGGCACGATGTCGCCGGCCGCCGCGGACCCGGACAAGGCGAGACCCCGTGGCGCCGGGAGGTCCAGCCCGCCACGGGGTCTCGAGGGGCCAGCCGCGTCAAAAGTGGAGCGGCCAGCAGGTCGACACCGTGCGCGAGCGCCCGGCGTCGCCAGGGGAGGTCAGGTGATGGCGATCAAATGGGAACCCGCCGCGCCCACGAGTGCAGGCAGGAGCACGAGGATGCCCAGAACGGCAACTACGAGCAGCGCAATCCGATTGAGGAGGTCCACGGCAATGGAGCCAGGCTGCCCTTGCTCCGAGGCCCCGTAGACGGAACGGTCGGACGAAGTAGGCACTCGGGTGGTCATCGGATGCTCGCAATCGGTGTGCCAACCAACAGCGCCATACCCAACAAGATGCCGAGCGTTCCGAGGAGCAGCGTCAGCGCCTGGGTGGTGTCGCGCCGGCTGGCGTGCGATGTCGCGAGAAGGTCGCCAGAGACCGCGGTCGGCCCGACGGGGTGGTCTTCGGCAATGCTTGTGATATGTGCCCTGCCTAGCCCGACCGCATCGCCCAGTGTCCATGACGGACCGGCGGGCAGCCCGACTGCGGGCGCCTGGGTCTGCCGCCGCGGCGTCATGACGTGACGTCCTTCGGGTTGACCGCCGTGTCCTTGTGCACTGCGTCCTGCATGTCGCCGAGGCCGTGCTGTGCGCTGCCCTGGGCCTCGCGGACCTTGCCGCCAAGCTCTTGGCGTCGGTTGCCGGTCAGCCAGCCGACGGCCTGCTCGATCCTGCCACGGACGGTGTTGACCGCTCCCTGTGTTCGCTGACTGGTCATGATGCTGCCTCTCGCGCCTGCGGCGCGTGACAATCTGCTTGCGTGACAACGGCGACGCCGGCGATACGGGCCGGATAGCCAATTGCCCGGGGAAGGCGCCACCTTCGAGCCGGCCGCAGTCTGGTGCCGACGCCGAGGGAGCCTGGGGTCAGGCGCAGCATCTGTGTGGGCAAGCCGCTGAGCGCGGTCCGCGTGGTGCGGAGAAGCTGCCCGATCGGGTTGTCAGTACTGGCGGCCACGGTGAAGTCCGCCATGTCTCGCCCGTGTCGTGTGGACTCCATCAATGCTCATACCCCAAAAGGAACGCGGGGGAGGAGCGGACCGGCCCGGGGAAGGACCGGTCCGCATGTTGTTGGCGGGCTGGCTACCGACGGCCAAGCCGACCGGAGCCGCGCATCGAGCCAACCAGGAACACCACAAGGATGGCACCAAGGGTGGCGATGACGATGCTCTCGACGTTGATTCCGTTGACCGAACCCATGTGGAAGACGCTGGTGGCGAGGAAGCCCCCGACGAGACCGCCGACGATGCCGAGCAC
>JANYAA010000463.1 GCA_025355255.1 Chloroflexota bacterium
TCTACAACCCGAAGATCATCGCCACGCCGCCGACCACGATGGACGAGTTGAAGGCCGCCGCGATCGCCGCGAAGGGCACCAACAAGTGGGGCCTGGGCCTTGGCGGCGACGGCTCGTGGAACATGTTCCCCTGGATCTGGACCCTGGGCGGGCAGATCACCAACGCCGACTACACGAAGGCCTCCGGGTACCTGGACTCGCCTCAGACCATCGCCGCGCTCCAGTGGCTGATCGACCTGAAGAACGCGGGCGGCCTTGGACCCTCGACCACTGGCGGCAAGCCCGATTCCTGGGGTGGCTTCCAGGGCAGCAACTATGGCATGGTCAACGATGGTCCCTGGTTCTTCCCTGCCGTCGGGTCGGCGATGGGCGCGAAGCCCGCGGTCATGCCGACGGGACCCGGCGGCTCGATCAGCGTCGTGGGCGGCGAGAACTTCGTGATCTTCAAGACCTCACCCAATCAGGACGCCGACTGGGCCTTCGCGAAGTTCATGCTGTCCGACGAGGCCCAGGAGGACATGGCCGCCGTCGGCCAGATGCCGGTCACGAACAGCGCCTCGGCATCGAACGCGATGACGAGCGTGGACTACTACGGGCCCTACATCCAGCAGCTGAAGACCGCCCTGCCGCGGCCGGTGGTGCCGGCCTGGACCAAGATGGACACGATCCTGTCCAACGCGTTCGATGCCGCGCTGCGCGGCAAGGAGTCGGCCAGCCAGGCGCTCCACGACGCCGCAACGCAGATCGACCCACTCCTCGGCCCGTAGCCGACCGACGGTGATCACGTCCGCCGGGAGACTCGGCCTCTCCTCCGCCCGTTTCCCGGCGGACGCATCCTCGTAGTCATGCGGATCATCTCCATCGGCCCCAGTTCCCCCGCCGTCGCTGCCCTCGGGCGGCGCGACCGTGCCCGCCACGTGCGCGAGCTGCGGGCGGCGCTGCCGTTCATGCTGCCCGGGTTCGTGCTCGTCCTCGTCTTCGTCGTCTATCCGCTTCTGCGCGGGCTCCAGATGAGCCTCTACCACTGGAACCTGATGGTGCCCGCGCAGAGCCAGTTCGTCGGGCTCGACAACTTCGTGCGAGCCCTCACACAGGATCCGGGCTTCTGGACGGCGGCGCGCAACACGGTGCTGTACGTGGTCATCACCGTGCCCGCGCAGATGGCGCTCGGGCTCGGGGCCGCGCTGCTGCTCAACGCAGCGATTCGCGGAAGGGCGTTCTTCCGCGCCCTGTATTACCTGCCAGTGGTGACGTCCTGGCTCGTCGTCTCCTATGTGTTCGCGTACCTCTTCAGCGACGGACCCGGGCCGATCAACAACCTCCTGGTCAATACCCTCCACATCCTGCCCGCGCCGATCGACTGGGTCCACGACAGCCTCGCCAGCGCGGAGGTCCCGATCAACCTCCTGGGTATCTGGAAGGGCATCGGCTGGAACATGGTGATCTTCCTCGCTGCGCTCCAGTCGATCCCGGGCGAGCTGGTCGAGGCTGCGTCGGTTGACGGGGCTGGGGCATGGCAGCGCTTCCGCCGCATCACGTTGCCCCTGTTGCGCCCGGCGGTGCTCTTCGTGAGCGTCATGCTGCTCATCGGGGCCTTCAACGTGTTCATCTCGGTGTACCTGCTGACCGGCGGAGGCCCCGAGGGTTCCACCGAGGTCTGGCTGAGCTACATGTGGAACCAGGCCTTCTCGTACCTCGACTTCGGCTACGGCACGGCGATCGGCCTGCTCATGGGCGTGGCCGTCATCGCCATCGGCTTCCTGCAGCGCCGCCTGCTGCGCGGCTCGGTGGAGTACTGACCATGTTCGGCATTCGACAACTCGCCGCGCGCGCGCAGGTGGCCTCGATGGGCGGCCGTACGGGACCACGCTGGGTCAGGGTCCTGCTCTTCGTAACCCTGATCAGCGGCGCGGTCGTGATGAGCCTGCCCTTCCTGTACATGCTCTCGACCTCGATCAACCCGAGTCGTTGGACCATGCCGGACCCGCCGACGCTGTGGCCGGCCA
>JANYAA010000498.1 GCA_025355255.1 Chloroflexota bacterium
GCCAAACGGGTCCCCGGTGCGCACCTGCAGGGGATCCACGCGGAAGTGGCCGCGCCGCAACAGCTGGGCCCGGACCATCCAGGAGCGCTCGCTTCGGCCGCCCAGCGCCACCGCGCGACCCGGCAGCCCGCCGGGGAGCGACGTGGGGTTGTGGACCTCGAGCCACGGCTTTGGCAGCCGCCCAGTGTTGCGCACCGTGTACGTCACGCGCAGCCGGTCTCCCACATGGCCCGTCACCTGGCTCACCGCATAGCCCGCCTCAAGGTCCGCGAGCCCCAGTCGGGTCATGACGAAGCTGCCGCCCACCACCAGCAGGCCCAGATACACGACAAAGAAGAGGAACGGATAGCCCGTCGAAAACGCCGCCACGATCAAGACGGCGGCGAGGACGAGGAGCTGGAGGCGCCGAAGCATCAGGCGGCCCTCTGGGGGGTCAGCGTCAGCCGGCCGCGGCGCCCGACCTGACCTCGCGCGGACCACCCGCCCCGCGGCGCGGCGTACCGATGGGCGTGGCGTCCATGAGCTCGCGCACCACGTGGCCAGCGGAGATGTCGTGAATGGTGCTGCTGGTCCGGATGATCACGCGGTGGGCCAGCGCGGGTTCGGCAATGGCCTTGACGTCGTCCGGGATCACGTAGTCGCGCCCCTGGAGGCCGGCCAGCGCCTGCGACGCCCGATACAGGGCCAGCGAGCCGCGCGGGCTGGCGCCCAGATACACGTCGGGGTGGGTCCGCGTGGCGGACGCCAGCCGAACCATGTAGTCCGAGACCGCCGGATCCACATGGATCTCGCGCACGGACGCCTGCAGCTCGCGCAGTTCTGCCGCGGAGCAGACCTCCTCGAGCGAATCGAGCGGGTGGACCGTCCGCTGCTCCTCGATGATCCGCAGCTCGTCCTCGTGCGCCGGGTAGCCGAGCCGAATGCGCAGCATGAAGCGGTCCAGCTGCGCCTCCGGCAGCGCAAACGTGCCCTCGTACTCGATGGGGTTCTGCGTGGCGATAACCAAGAACGGGTCCGGCATCGGGTGCGTGATGCCGTCGATGGTGGACTGGCGCTCCTCCATGCACTCGAGCAGGCTCGACTGCGTCTTGGGCGTGGCCCGGTTGATCTCGTCTGCGAGGACCACCTGAGCCATGATGGGGCCCGGCCGGAACTCGAACTCCTGGGTCTTCTGGTTGTAGATCGACAGCCCGGTCACGTCCGACGGCAGCAGGTCAGGTGTGAACTGGATGCGCCGAAACGAGCAGCCGAGGCTCTTGGCGATGGACTTGGCCAGCACGGTCTTGCCGGTGCCGGGGACATCCTCAATCAACAGGTGGCCACGGCACAGCAGCGCAACCAGGGCTAGCTGGACCTCGTGGTGCTTGCCGACAATGACGCGCTCGACGTTGGCGAGGACGCGGTCCCCAACGAAGGAGATGCTGCTCATCAGGCTCCCGTCTCGTGGATGCCGCCTCCCGCGGCGACGACGCAGGTGTTGCCAGAGTGTACGGCGGGAGTGCCGATATGGTTCTTCGGCGTCCTAGCCGCGCAGCACCGTGCTGCCGCCCGCCCAGAGCACCATGAGGCAGCCGATGACGCCCATCACGCCCAGGAACGGCTCGCCGCTGGCGAAGGACGCAGCGCCCACGCCCGCGAACATCAGGGCCATGAGCAGCGCGATGGCCGCCATGCCGACGCGCTCCACCATGGGGCGGGGCCGCGTGGGCGCGGGAGTTGCGGCGGGTGCCGGGGCCGGCGGTTCGGTTTGGTCGGTCATCGTGCCAGCGTACCGCTACGGATTGCCATAGAGCGCGAAGTACTTGGCCATCAGCGCGCCTGCGAGGGGGGCCGCACGCTCGGCGCCGTGGCCGCCGTTGGCCACCAGCACCGCGATCACCACCTTGGGGTGGTCCACGGGCGCAAAGCCGATGAACCAGCTGTGCGGATCGGGCGAGCCCACCACCTGCGCCGTGCCGGTCTTGCCTGCCGTTGGGATGCCGGGGACGGCCGCGCCCACGGTGTACATCCGACCGAGGTCGCCCTCCACGGCCTGCTGCATCGCCGTCTTGAGCAGGTCTGCCTGCGCATTCGTCATCACGCGGTTCCAGGTCTCGGGGCCGATGGTCCGGGCTCCGCCAGCCGTGCCCTGCAGCGCCGTCACCAGATGGGGTCGCATCAGGACGCCGTCGTTCGCCACGGCCGCGGCAACCAGGGCCATCTGGAGCGGCGTCACAAAGGTGCCGGCCTGGCCAAACGCAGCCGACGCCAGCTCCACATTGTCCGCAAAGCCGCCCGGCGCGCTGCCGGTGCCGTCGTTGAGGCGGCTGACCGCCGTGGGCAGGTCGAAGGGGATGGGCGCGCCGAAGCCAAGCTTGGCCGCCTCCTCCACCAGCCGGCCGCCGCCGATGGCGAGACCCGCGAGCGCGTACCAGATGTTGCAGCTGACCTCGGTGGCGCCGATGAGGTCAAGCGCGGTGCCGCCGGTGGCCGGGTGGTGGCCGTCCTTGATCCGGAAACCGTCCACGAGCAGGCCCTTCGCCTCGGCGCCGGGCTGCTGCGAAAACGTGGTGGTGTCTGTGATGGCGCCGCTGTCGAGCCCGGCGATGGCCGTCACGATCTTGAACACCGAGCCCGGCACGAAGCGGCCCTGCGTGGCGCGCGGGAGCAGCGGGCTGTTGGGGTTGGCCTGGAGCGCGGCGAAGGCGTCGTCCGCGGTGGCGGGATCGGCGATGGCGCCCTCGTCATACGTGGGCGTGGAGGCGAGCGCGAGGATCTCGCCAGATGCCGGGTCCAGCATCACCACGGCGCCCGTGTCCTTGGCCAGGCCCGCCACGGCCGCCTTCTGGAGGCGCAGGTCCAGCGCCAAGGCCACCGTGAGCGGCTTGACGGGCTTGGGGTCGAACTTGGCCGTGAGCTGGTGGACCGGGTCCGCATCGCCGATGCCCAGGAGCTGCGAGTTGTACGCGCGCTCCAGACCAGCCGTGCCATACCTGGCAGACGCATAGCCGAGGACGCCGCTGAGCGAGCGGTCCCGATACTGGCGCTGCGCCTCGCCGTTGGCATCCTTGACGCTGCGCGCAAGCCACGTGCCGTTGCGGTCCACAATGGTGCCGCGGAGGGTGCGGCGGGCGATGGCGATGACGGCGGGGTTGTCGGGCGCGGTGGAGAGCTTCTGCGCCTCCAGCACCTGCCAGTAGCCGGCGCCGGTGGCGATGAGCGCGAAGGTGACCCCCAGGGCGATGCCCGTGCGGACTGCGTTCGCGCCGATCCTGGTGTCGTGGCGGTGGGGGGCGGCCGTCGTGCCCGTCATGCGTCGGGCTCTGCCGAGTGGTCCGCGCGGCCTAGCCGGCTCAGCCCGACCAGGCGCCAGCGGCGCCTCGGGGGTGGCGGTGGCTGCGGTCCGCGATCGGAGAGCGCCAACAGCAGCCCCACCGCGATGGCGTTGGCCAGCAGCGATGACCCGCCGTAGGACACAAACGGCAGCGTGATGCCCGTGAGCGGGATCAGCTTGAGGTCCCCCGCGGTGTTGATGCATGCCTGGATGCCGATGACCAGCGCCAGCCCCGCGGCCAGCAGCGCTCGAAAGTCGTCATGGAGTGAAGCGGCAATCCGCAAACCCCGCTGGACCACCACGAGATACAGCCCGAGGATCGCCAGCAGGCCAACCAGCCCCAGCTCCTCGCCCAGGGCCGCCAGCGGGTAGTCCGTGTGAACCGCGGGCACGGGCATGTGCCCGCCAATCGTCGGCAGCCCGTTGCCCAGCCCCACCCCCAGGATCCCGCCGCGGCCAAACGCATACAGCGCCTGCACGGCCTGGAAGCCCGCGCCGGAGGGGTCACGGAATGGGTCGATCCAGTTGTCCACCCGGGTCCGGACGTGCGGGAACAGGTGGTAGAGCGCCCACGAGCCGACCAGAAACAGCACCATCCCCCACCCCACGTACGAGGCGCGGCCGGTGGCCGTGTACAGCAGCGC
>JANYAA010000500.1 GCA_025355255.1 Chloroflexota bacterium
AAGGTCTACGTGGCCACCGGTCTTGGCAGACCCCTGCCGACCGACTTGGCCGGCCGGTACGAGATCACCGCGTACTCGCTCGGCAAGCTCCAGCTGTGGAGGATCTTCGACACGCCGGACGGCCGAGCCGGCACCGACATCATCCTGCGGTTCCTGCCCGATGACGTCGGCGAGCTGTTCACGGCGGCGCCCGGCTGCCAGTAGCCACGGCTGCAGGCGGGCTCGACGCGCCTCGTCAGCCGCCGGGCGGCGGGTTGAGCATGCCGCCGAACAGGGCCGCCCACGGGCCGCCCTCGCCGAAGGCCGCACGAGCCGGCGCCGTCACGTCCCACGCCGCGCGGAACGTGGCCAACACGTCATGGGCGTCGAGCACTGCTCCGTCGCCTGTGCGCGGCTTCGTCCGGAGGCGGCAGGTCCAGACCGTCGCGTCCTGTGCCGGAACGCAGGCCGTGGCGAGCTTGGGCACCGGCAATGCAGCACCCGCTGGCAGCGCGTACAGGCCGTCGCTCACGAGCGCACAGAGCCGCCAGGCATCCGCTGACGCAGCGGCGCCACACCAGCCTCCACCGGCGGGGGCTGCCTGCAGGAAGACGAGTTGGCCGCGATCGCCGGCGGTCATCGCGCCGAGCGGGTCCGCCCCAAGCGGTGACACGGCGACACCCGCGACGTCAGAGCGCCACGCGGTCAACGTCCCCGCGCTCGCCAGCGGCACGAGCACCTGCGCCGCCCGCAGCACGTTCGAGATGGCCGCAAAGCCCGCATCCCGATCCGCAGGCTTCGTGACGGCTGTAAGGGCAGCCAGCTGGCCGGAGACGCCGCCCGCGCGCCGCGCTGCCGCGGAACCCGGCCGGGTGGTGAAGATTGCCGCATAGAAGGCCCCTGCGTCGGCCACCGGGGAGGCGACGGCGTCCAGGTAGAGCCCGTCAATCGTGGCTTCATCGATCGCCGCGCGCAAGATGGCCGCGGGCATCGGGTCCACCTGCACCTGCATGCCAAGCGTCGCGGCGAGCTGGTCCGCAAGGGCTGCGGCAACACCCGCCGGGTCTGGCAGGCCGGGGATGGGTCCGTCGGGGATGTGCAGCGGGTACGTGGTGGCACGGTCAAACACGGCGGCATCGAGCGCGGCAACACCGGCCGGGCCGTTATACGGCGGGAAAGCCGTGCCGGCGCAGCCCGAAGCTGCTGCGCAGGGCGCCAGGTGCGCCGCCACCGACGAGCCCGCCGGGAACGACGCGAGGAGCCGGGTGGTGTCGATGCCCTGGGCGATGCCGCGCCGGACTGCGGGCGCGGCGAATGGGCCGCCGTCGCCAAACCCCAGATAGGCCACGGACAGCGACGCGCGGGGGACCAGCGCAATCTCAGGCATCGTCACGAGGTTGTCCAGCGCTGTTGTGGCGGGCGCATCGATGCCGTCTACAGTGGCGTTCGTGAGCATGGCCGTCCTCGCGTCTGCCTCTGCCCTCCAGCGCAGGATCACGGCCGCCGACGGGTCCGGGGCGGCGCCCGCAGACGGTGCGAGACGGACGTTGTCGCCGGCACGGGCCTCAATCTGCCAGTCGCCTGAGCCTTCGGCGAAAGCCGCTGACGACGGGTCCGCCGCTATACGGTCCAGCGCAGCCGCGGCCACAACCCCCAGCGACGGGTGGGCGATGCGGGCAAGGAACGCGCCGTCCGGACGGCACAGGGTGAACCTGACCGTGCGGGCGTCCAGCGCCTCAACTCTGCCGAGGTTGCCCTGGTAGCCGACGACGCCGCATGCGGATCCGGTCTCCGGCCACGCCTCGGCCGTAAACGGGGAGACGGCGGGTGACGTGGGCGTGGGTGCGCTCGGCAGACCGCCCGACGTATGCGCCGTGGGCGTTTCCGACGGCGCCGGGGAACAGCCCGTGACGAGTGCAGCCACGGTCGCCACGGCCGCGATACGGCGCAACACGGTCATCCGGGCATGGCCTCCTGCACTCGGTGTCCGAGCGGCGAGACCGCGCAACACGGCGCCTCCCAGCCGCCCGAACCTTAGCACCGCGGGCCCGCGGACAGACCCGTCCTCGTCGCGATTAGGGAGCAGCGGGTGCCCGGGCTTCCGGCACACCGCGGTGGGTGCTAGGCTCCGCCTGACAGGCGCACCCGGATCGGCGTCGCAGGTGCGACGCCCCGGCCTACGCTCCCGCCGTGGCGGGAGACCTGTCAACGAGGAGGAGCGCATATGACCCGATCAGGCTCTCGGCGAAAACTGTCCGCGTTGTTGGCAGTCGCGGCCATCGTGGTTTCCGCCTGCGGCGGTGCCGCTGTAACTCCGGCCCCCACAACGGGTCCGACTGCGGCAGCCACGACGGCACCCACCACGACGCCCACGACGGCCCCCGCCACCGCCGCACCGTTCACCGGCGTGTCCTATCCGGCCACCGCCGTTGACTGCGCGAACAAGCCGGCTGGCTATAGCGGAACCATCAGCCAGATCAAGGCAGTCGACGCGCTCACGGTCGAGTTTGACCTGTGCTCGCCGGACGTCGCATTCCTCTCGAAGATTGCGTTCTCGTCCAACAACATCCAGGATTCGGACTGGCTGAAGCTCCACGCTCCTGACAAGAGCTATGTCCAGACCACCAACGGCACTGGCCCGTACATGGTCAAGGAATGGATCACGGGCGACCACATCACGCTCGTCCCGAACCCGAACTACTGGGGCACTGCGGCGATTGCCAAGACCGTCGTCATCAAGTGGAGCGCAGAGGCAACCCAGCGCCTCCAGGAGCTTCAGAGCGGCACGGCCGACGGCATCGACAACGTCGGAACCGATGACTTCAAGACCGTTAAGGCTGACGCCACGCTGGCGCTGAAGGAGCGCG
>JANYAA010000502.1 GCA_025355255.1 Chloroflexota bacterium
CCGGATGATAGAGCGGATTCCCTGAGAAGCGTGTGAGAGGGGGATGAGAAGCCGTGCCACGCCCCGGCCCTGAGCCGCCGAGTCCGCCACTCGGGGGCCTGGCCCCGGATCAGGTGGGGGACGGCAGCGGCGGCGTGGGCGGCGGAGTGACCACCGGTGTCGGAGTGACCACCGGCGGCAGCGTCGGCGTCGGCGTCGGCAGCGTCGGCGTCGGCGTCGGCAGCGGCAGCGGCGTGGGTGTCGGCAGCGGCAGCGGCGTGGGTGTCGGAGTAGGCGTGGCGAGCGACGGCGTCGGCGTGGCCAGCCCGCTGCCGCTCGGCACCGGCGAGCCCGAGTCAGACGGCGACGGCGAGGGGCAGACGGGTAGCGTCGCCAGCGGGTCTACCGAGGCAGACGGATCCGGCGATGCACACGGGTCAAGCGACGGCGACGGCGACTCCGACGCCGAGGGCGAGGGCGACCCGCAGCCTGCGCTGTTGACGAACGGACCCCAGCCTTTGCCGTACGGCGTGTACTGACCGTTGTAGAAGACCGTGGTCCTTGTCCCAAGGGGTCCGCCGGCGACACCCATGCCCTTCTGGGCCCGCGCCAGCCAGTCCCGGTCGGCGGCTAGCCAGGTGGGCTTCTCCTTCTCAAAGCCCACCAACTGGAGGATCGCGTCGCCACATGTGGCGGAAGGGATCTGCGACGTGGGCGCGGTTCCGGGCAGGTAGATCTCGTTCACTTTGGGGCCGGTGGGGGAGGCCAGCAATCCCGTCCAAGCGTCAATCGTCGCCTGGTCCAGCCCGGCGGGCCGCGCAAAGGCGTTGACGGACCAGCCCTTGGTGGCCTCCGCCAGGAAGCCCTGCCAGACGTAGGTAGTGACCTGGATGGACAGCAGCGATCCGCCGGGCTTGACCAGCAGCGAGTTGTCCGAGTTGCCGTTCCAGGCGCCGACGGCCAGCGCGTATTCGCCCTTGGCGCGGTCTGCAGTGGAGGGCGGCCCCACGTAGCCGAAGGCGTTGAGATCCTTCGCGTCGTTGTTGGTGCCGGTCTTGAGCGTGGCCGGTCGCCTGTGACCCTTGTCCACAATCTGGAACACGCCCCAGAACGGGTTCTGGTTGGGGTCCGTGTTGCCGGCGAGGATGTCGGTGATGATGCCCGCTGCGCCCGGATCCAGCACCTGCTGCGGCGGCTGTCGCGTGGAGGCGCCGGCTAGCTCCTTGCCCGAAGGATCGGTGGCCGAGATGATCGTCGTCTGGTCCACCAGCTGGCCGCCGTCCGCGAGGGTGCCATAGGCTCGGATCAGGTCGATGGAGTGGACCTCGGTCACGCCCAGCGCAAACGACAGCCCGGCGTCCGTGGGTCCGTTGGGGAAGCGGATGCCCATCGCCTCGGCCTGGGCCTGGACGCGCGTGGTGCCCACAATGGACATCGCCTTGACCGCCGGGAGGTTCAGCGAGAACCGCAAGGCATCGCGCACGCGGACGGGCCCACGCTCAAGGCGATCCGCGTCAGCCGGTGTATAGCCGCCGCCAAAGTCCGTCACCACGTCCATGAACATCGTGCCTGCGGTGATGAACCGCCCGGCGATGCCCGTGGCGTAAAGGATTGGCTTGAAGGTGGAGCCGGGCTGCCGCCAGCCGTCCGCCAACACGTCAAAGCGGGGCTGGAACTTCCTGGTGCCCTTGGCGGCGGTGGCGTCCGCGGACCCCACGTATGCGACGATCTCGCCCGTCTGGTAATCCATGGCGATCAGCGCGCCGTTGCGCAGGTCGTCGTTGCGCAAATTTGCCATCCACGGCTGATACGTCAGGCCTAGCGCGGCCGCCGCGGCCTTGGGGTCCTTGGCGTGGGGAACGATGGCCGCGGCCATCACCCACTTCTCGGCGCTGGCCTGCAGCCGCATGTCGAGCGTTGTCGTGATTGTCAGGCCGCCGCGCTCCAGGATGGGGCACGTCTCGACGCCCGGGCCGCACAGCTGGTCTGTCAGCTCGCGCCGCACCTGCCAGACGAAGTGGTAGCCGATCCAGGCCGGACTCGCCTGCGGCGCCAGGACAACTGGCTCGGCCTTCGCCGCCGCAAAATCGGCGGCCGAGAACTTGGTGCCCGTCAACGGCGTCCGGCCTTGCGCCATCAGGTCAAGGACGAGGTTGCGACGCAGGACGATGGCAGCATCGGCCGCCACGACAAGCTGGCTCTTGACGCAAGGATCGGCGTCTGGCCCGGGGTCGATGCACTGCTCGGTGGCGTTCTGCACGAGGTCGTACGCGGACGGCGCCTGCGGGATGGACGCGATGATCGCCGCCTGTGCCAGCGTCAGGTCCGACAGCGCCACTCCGAAATAGCCCTTGGCGGCGGCCGCCACACCATAGGAATCGTTGCCGTAGTAGTTCTGGTTGAGGTAAGCCGCCATGATCCGCTGTTTGCCGGCAAGGCCCGGGTAGGCCTGCGTCACGCGGATCGACTGGATGATCTCCTTGATCTTGCGGACGGCGGAGCGGTCGGTCTGGGCCGAGCCGTCGGCGGACAGCAGGCGCTGGCGGACCAGCTGCTGGGTGATCGTGGAGCCGCCGCGCCCGTTGCCGCGCAGGCCGTCGATGGCGGCCGCGATGATCCCCAGCGTGTCAAACCCGGCGTTGTCCCAGAAGGTGCGGTCCTCGACGGCGGTGGTCGCGTCGATGAGCGCCTTCGGGATCTGGTCAAAGCTGACGGTGGTGCGGTTGAACTCGCCGAAGCGGGCGAGCTGCGTCTTGCCCGTGCGGTCGTAGACGATGGACGCCTGCGGCAGCTCGATGCGCTCCAGGAGGGTGGGGTCTGGCAGGTTGCGCGAAAGGCTGGCGAAGATCGCCACGCCGCCCGCAGCGCCTCCGACGCCCAGAAGCGCAAAGACCGCCCAGAGGACCACCCCCATGAGGGCGGCTGGGCCGATGCCCTTTCGGGCGTTGCGGGAGCGATTGCGGGTGGGGGGCTCAGGCGTCGGGAAGCCGGACCAGGTTGGTTGAGTCACTACCCCATGGTGCGCCGGTCCGGCCGATCGTGCCGCCGGGGGAGCCATACGGGCGCCCCGGGCTGAGAACGCAGCCCCCGGAGGCGAAGGCGGCTACAGCCCGAAGCGGCCGATGGCCTCCGCCGCCAGCTTCTCGCCGATGGCGAGGGAGCTTGTGGCTGCCGGGCTTGGCGCATTGCGCACATGGAGAACGTGGTCGCCGCCGGCGAGGTCGAAGTCGTCTACCAGGGTGCCGTCCGGGCTGAGCGCCTGTGCCCGCACGCCCGATGGGCCAAAGGTGACCTGGTCGGCCCGAACTGCCGGCACGTAGCGCTGCATCTCCTTGACGAACGCTGCCTTCCACCAGTCGCGCCACATCTCCGAAGCGCCCATGCGCCAGAACTTGCGGGCGAGCTTGCGGAAGCCCGGGTTGGCGATGGCCTCGGCGAGGTCCCCCACGGAGATGTCGCGGCGGCGGTAGCCGGCGCGTCGAAACGCGAGGACGGCGTTGGGGCCAGCCCAGACCTCGCCGTCGATGCGGCGCGTGAAGTGGACGCCGAGGAACGGGAAGCGCGGATCGGCCAGCGGATAGATCAGGCCGTTGACGAGCGTTGCCGCTTCAGGGCTGAGCGTGTAGTAATCGCCGCGGAAGGGGACGATGCTGGGGGAGTCTGGCGTGCGGTCGCCGGTCATGCCCGCCACGCGATCAGCCCAGAGGCCGGCACAGGC
>JANYAA010000057.1 GCA_025355255.1 Chloroflexota bacterium
GGCCCGCGCACCGCCGTGCGGCGATCAGCCAAGAGAGTAATCGCATGTGGGACCTAGGCGTCAGTCCGCTGGAGCTGGTCGCGAGAACCGTGATCATGTACTCCCTATTTCTTGGCGCCCTGCGCCTGTCCGGGAAGCGCGAGATCGGCCAGTTCACCCTGTTCGACCTCGCGATGGTGCTGCTGATAGCCAATGCGCTGCAGCCGGCCATGACCGGTGCGGATCAATCGGTGACAGGTGGCGCGATCATCCTCGTCACGATCTTTGTGCTCAATCGCCTGGTGGCCGTGGCCCGCGTCCGGATCCCGCTTGTCGGGCGGATCCTCGAGTTCAAGCCAACCACGATCGGCCGGGACGGCAAGTGGCGCAAGGGGGAGTTCACCAGTCAGGGCATCGACCTTGGGGACGCGGAAGCCGCCCTCCGCCAGCACGGCCTCGAGCGCGTTGGCCAGATGAAGCTGGCCACCCTTGAGGAAGACGGCTCCATCAGCATCGTTGCGGCGTCCGACGGCTCTCCGGATGGAGCCCCCGATGCGTCACGCCGGCGGTTCCGCCGCTATCGGAAATCCCGCATGTAATCGGCGGCGCCAACAGCAGGAGACGGGTCACGCCATGGACAACCGGTTCGACTTCGTGATCATTGGGGCCGGATCGGCTGGCGAGGCGGCCGCGGGCCTCGCACGGGCCCGTGGCGCATCTGTGGCTGTGGTCGAGAGCGCGCTCGTGGGCGGCGAGTGCCCGTTCTGGTCGTGCATGCCGTCCAAGGCGCTCCTCCACGCAGCTGCGATCCACGCCCGGGGTGGCGCCTTTGATTGGGCGGCCGCGTCTCGGTGGCGGGACGAGGTGACCGAGCGCGATGCGGCTGGACGCCCAAGCGACAGCAGCCACGTCCGGGACCTCGTGCGGTCCGGGGCGACGCTGGTCCGCGGCACGGCACGGATCGAGGGGGCGGGCCAGGTCTCCGTGACCTCGGACGGCCCGCCGCGCACGCTGCAGGCGAGGTTCATCGTCGTTGCGGTTGGGTCGGTGCCGTCTATCCCAGACATCGAGGGGCTGGACGCCATCCACGCGTGGACGAGTCGCGAGGCAACCACCACCCAGACACTCCCGGCGAGCCTGGCAATCCTGGGAGCCGGCGCAACCGGCGTGGAGCTCGCCCAGGTCTTCGCGCGGAACGGCGTGCCGACGACGCTCATTGCGGCCGGACCCCGGATCTACCCGCGCGGTCACCCGCGCAACTCGGCCGCGCTTGATGCGACCCTGCGCACCGACGGCGTCGATATCAGGACCGGGGTCCGCGCAACCCGCATTCGCGCCGGCGCTGGATCCGCGGGGTCACACGCCATCGATCTCTCCGATGGGTCGGTGACCCAGGGCCATGCGGTCCTCCTCGCCGTTGGCCGAACGCTGCCGCTAGCGGGACTGGGCCTCGAGACCCTTGGGATTGACATTGCCTCGGGCCCGCTTGCGGTGGGGCCGGACCTGCGGATCGCGGATACAGTCTTCGTGGCGGGTGATGTCGCAGGTCCGGAGATGCACACCCATCTCGCCGACTATCAGGGTCGGATGGCCGTTCGTCTGGCTCTGGGCGACGACGTCCGGCCGGACTATCGCGCGGTCCCACGCGCTGTCTACACGGACCCCGAGGTCGCCGGGGTAGGTCTTGAGCTCGGGGCGGCGCTCGCCGCCGGGCACGACGCGATTGAGACATCCGTGGCCCTCGCAGACACCGCGAAGGGAGCCGTGACTGGTGCAGCGGGGCACGTGACGATCGTGGTGGACCGCGGCACGCGAACGCTGCTCGGTACGTTCATGGCCGGGCCGGCCGCCACGGAGGCGATCCACGAGGCGGTCCTCGCGATCCGAACAGGCACGACGCTGGACGTGCTCGCGGACACCGTCCACGCGTTCCCCACGATGGCCCGCGTCATGGGCGACCTGATTGTCCAGACCGTCTCGGACCTCGCGGTGCCAAGCGCCACCCCGCGCTGAGCCTGCCCTCAGCATGACGGCCCTTCATGACATCGCCGGGTCCGAGCGCAACAATCGAGCTCCCGCCTGGGGGCTATAACGAGTAGGAGTTGCCAGCAATGTGCCTGAACTGCGGCTGCATGCGAGCGCATGACGACATGGGGAAGCCCGACATCAACATCACGTACGAGGACATCAAGCGCGCCGCGGCGGGCAACGACATGACGGTCGAGGACACGCTGTCCATGATCGCCAGGACCGGCGAGCAGGACCGGCGCGAGCACCCCGCGGAGTACCCGCCCACGCCGGCCGCCGCCAGGTAGCGACCTTGGGGGGACAACACGGCGAATGACCCGGCGACGACCTGCGACATGCGCAGGGGTGGTCGCCGGGCCTTTCAGCGCAGGCGCGGCCGCGATTGCGGGCCGGACATAGATCGACCTGCTCCTGACGCTGAGGGGCGGCACCAGGAGCAGGTCTGGAAAAGGAGGGATCCGAACCCCGGGAGGTTGGTGCCCCTCCGATGGAGTACACGAGCAATGTGACAGCCCCACCAACAGGCAACATTACGAGACGTCATCTCGGCTAACCATGCCGCGGGCCATGCGACCGGACGCCCTGGCAGCGCCTACCGCTGCCGATGCCGCAGCCCGGGGGCAACAGCCCGATCTCGTATCTGGGCAGCTCAGGCGCCGTGTCCTCGGCTGTCAATGACGATACGTAACCATTCCGGCGTTGACGGCGCGCGCGCCCGCCCCAGATTGGGCGTGGCCGGACCGTCCACGTGTCGAGCGCCGCCGCTCCGCTGCAGCCCGGCGGCGTGGCGCGGCCGGCGTGGAACCGCAGGCAGGCCCAGTCGGCCGTGTGCCAAACTGCTGAGCGCGCCGGCTGCAGCGGACGCCATATCGAACTCCGTGGACACGGCGAGACACATTTCCTGGGCGGGCCCGCAGGCCGTGCGTCTGCCGCCGGAGGCCCGGCTTCTGGCCCTGCGGCGCACC
>JANYAA010000094.1 GCA_025355255.1 Chloroflexota bacterium
CTCCTCGCGACCGGGCGGCGTCCAGATGGGTGAGTAGGTGCCGTCAGGAAAGAGCCCGCCCGTGTTCGGCATGCGCTCGGGTTCGCCGCTCAGCAGGTCAAACCGCCCACTGTGGAGCGGGCAGGCCACCACGCAGCCGTCCAGTTCGCCAATCGACAGCGGCGCCGCCATGTGCGGACACCGGTCGTCCACAACGGCCAGCCCACGCTCCGTGTGTGCGACCAGCAGGTCGAGGTCGCCAACCGACACGCGGCGCATGGCGCCAACCGGCAGCTCCGCCAACGGCAGCGCCGCGCGCCATGGCGCATCGGCTGCACCGGGCGCCACGAGCTCTTCGCGGTAGGGGAGCAGGTCGGCCATCGGGTCGATGGTACCCGCCGAATCGAACAACCCGGCTGCGGGACGCCGCTGGCCGGGCTGTCGGGGTGCCGGAGGGGACGGTCAGTCGAACGCGGGGATCGGCTCGTCGAGGGGCTCCTCGAAGTCGTCGGCTCCCACGGCTGCAGCCGCGCCGGGGGCGGGCTGATGGGCGTGCTGGGTGGTGCGGAGCGGGAGCTCGCGCATGAACGAGGCAACCACGAAGGCCGCCACGGTTGTGACCGCGCCGATGAGGAACACCTCAGCGGCGGCCAGGCTGAACGCCTGGTGCAGCCCGTTGAGGATGTTCGGCACCAGCGGCTTTACGACGTCTTGGAACGCGGCCGGGACCTTCGCCAGCAGGGCAGCGGCCTGGTCGCCCCCAACCTGGAGGAAGCTCGAGGCGCCGTTGGCGGACTCGGAGTTGGTGAACTGGGTCACCAGCTGCTGCGGGACGCCGGCGTTCACCATCTGCGGCCCAAGCTCGTCAGCGAGCCGGGTGCCGAAGGCCGTGCCCAGCAGGGCCAGGCCAACGGAACCGCCCACCTGGCGGAAGAACGTCAGGTTGGACGTGGCTACGCCCAGCGAGCGAACCGGGACGGCGTTCTGCACGACGATCGTGAAGACCGACAGCGTGGGGCCAAGGCCAAGACCCGTGATGAACATCCAGACCCACAGGATTGGCAGCTGCGTGTCGTAGCGAAGGTTGGTCATCAGCACCAGGCCCACCACCATGACGGCGAGTCCGCCGAGCACGATGGCCTTGTACTTGCCAGTCCGCGACACCAGCTGGCCCGCGCCAACCGAGCTGATGATCAGGCCGGCGAGGAGCGCCAGCGAGTACAGGCCCGAGTTGGTGGGCGTGGCGCCCTGGACAAACTGGAACCACTGGGGCAGGAAGATGGCGGCGCCGAAGAAGCCGAAGCTGATGAGGAACGTGGCGCCGATGGATGCTGCGTACGTCCGGTTGCGCCACAGGTCCAGCGGGACGATGGGCTCCTTGGCACGGGACTCGATGAACGTGAACACGGCGCCCAGCACCAGGCCCACGAGGATCAGGCCGCCAACCTGGGGCGTGGCCCAGTCGTTGGTTTGCTTGTTGGTGAGGCCCACCAGCAGCGAGCCCACGGCCACGGTGAAGACGCCGGCGCCCAAGAAGTCCAGGTTGTGCGAGGCGCCCTCGCGGCGGACGTTGGGCAGCAGCCGCCAGATCACGGCCAGAGCCACGATGCCGATGGGCAGGTTGACGAAGAAGATCCAGTGCCAAGACGCGTGCTCGGTCAGGAAGCCGCCGAGGAGCGGCCCCACGATGGAGCTCACGCCGAACACGGCGCCGAACAGGCCCTGGTACTTGCCGCGCTCGGCCGGGGTGAACAGGTCGCCGATCACGGCGAGGCTGATGGGGAACAGAGCGCCTGCGCCCAGGCCCTGGATGCCCCGGAAGATGATCAGCTGGGTCATGTCCTGGCTCAGCCCCGACAGCACGGAGCCCGTCAGAAACAGCCCGATGCCGATCATGAGCAGCGGCTTGCGCCCGTACAGGTCCGACAGCTTGCCGTAGAACGGAACGGTGATCGTGGACGCGAGCAGGTAGATCGTGATGGTCCATGTCAGCAGCGACTGGCCGCCCAGCTGCGTGACGATCGTGGGCAGCGCAACCGAGACAATGGTCTGGTCAAGCGCGCCCAGGAACAGTCCAAGCAGGATCGCGAGGAGGATCTCCATCTTCGCGCGCTGGCTCAGGTTCAGCGAGCCGAGGCCGCTGGCGGGCGCCTCGAGCAGGGAGGGCGGGGCTTCCAAGGGGGTTCCTTTCGTAGGGCGGCGGGACGACGAGGCGCGGTGGTCGCGCTGGCTGGGTGGTGGTGTGGGCTAGAGCGCCGGTGTCGCCGGCTGGGCGTGCTGCCCGTGGTGCGCGTGGTGGGCATGCGGCTGGCCGTCGTGGGCGCAGCCGCCAAGCGGGCCGTAGAGGTCTGGGCTCTCGGCCATCTCCCCTTCGATGGCCGCGGCAAGATCAGCTGCGGCGAGCGTCAGCCGGTCGAGCTGATCGGCGTCGAGCCGGGCCAGCGCGCGCGTCATGACCTCGCTCTTGACCAGCTCCACCTCATCAACGAGATCGAGGCCGGGCTGCATGGGCTTGACGAGGACGATGCGCCGGTCATCGGGGACGCGGACGCGCTCCACGAGCCCGCGCTCCTCCATGCGGTCGATGACGCCCGTGGCGTTGGACAGGGACACGTCGAGGACTTCGGCGAGCCTCCCCATCGGCATGGCATCGTGGTGGCGCAGCAGCGTCAGCACGTGAAAATGGGTCATGCTGATGCCGAGTCGCACGAGGCGCTGGGATCCCGCGCAGCGCGAGGAGCCCAGGACCCGGCCAAAGTTGGCAAGGACCGTCTCAGCGCCAAGCCGGTGGCTGTCGTCAGCGACGGCGGTGTCGGTACTGATAGTTGTTTGCATCAAGTGAAGTATTTACGGCAAGTGAATAGTTCTGTCAAATGCAAGGGTTACCTGGGTCGTCATCGCGCGGTAGCGGCCTGTCTGGAGGATGTCCTGTGCGCTTTGCGCTGATGATCGAGCCCCAGCAGGGCCTGACCTACGACGAGCAGCTGGAAGTGGCTCTGCGCGCCGAGGCGGCGGGCTTCGAGACGCTCTTCCGCTCCGACCACTACGACAGCTTTCCGGGGGGCTCCGGCAAGCCCACAACAGACGCCTGGGTCGTGCTCGCTGGGCTCGCACGCGAGACCAGCACCATTGGCCTTGGCACGCTGGTGTCGCCCGTGCTGTTCCGGTACCCGGGCAACCTCGCAAAGGCGGCGGCCACGGTTGACGAAATGAGCGGCGGACGGGTCGAGGTGGGTGTTGGCGCCGGCTGGCACGAGCACGAGCATCTGGGCCATGGATTTACCTTCCCGTCGCTGACCGAGCGCGCCGATCATCTGGAGGAGGCGCTTGAGATCCTGCGCGGGCTGTGGGACGGCCCCGACGGGTGGTCGTTCAACGGCGCGCACTACCAAGTGGCCGACGCCGGCTTCCGGCCA
This sequence comes from Chloroflexota bacterium, assembly GCA_025355255.1. Classification (GTDB taxonomy): domain Bacteria; phylum Chloroflexota; class Limnocylindria; order Limnocylindrales; family CSP1-4; genus CAIXZV01. The sequence goes on from JANYAA010000094.1 coordinate 3,396, forward strand.
AAGCCCTCGAAGCTGCCGGGTCGGGCAGGCCGACGCATCCCGATCATCACGGGCGGCCAGGGATCGCCGCGCGCCACGCGGACGAGTTCAACCTCTCGTCCGCGGCGCCCGCTACGGCTGCCGAGAAGTTCGCGGCTCTGGACGCCGCGTGCGTGGCGGCCGGGCGTGATCCGCGGACGCTCGTCCACTCGGTGATGGCCGGCTTGTGCGTGGGCCGGAACGGCCCCGGGGTTGCCAGGCGCGAAGCGGACCTCCTGCGCGAATTGGGAGCCGATGGTGACGCCGAGGTCTGGCTGGCGGAGCGCCGGCCGCGCTGGATCCACGGCACGCCCGACGCGGCGCGGGCGCAGGTGGCGGCGTTCGCCGCAGCGGGAGCCGAGCGCATCGTGCTGCAGGACTTCCTGCCGCGCGACCTCGCGATGATCGATGAAGCGGCGGAGTTCCTGTTCGGCTAGCCCTCGAGCGGCGCGGTGGCGTCCGCCACCTCGGCGGCCCGCAGGTAAACCGGGTTGTCGCGCGACGGCCCAACGGTTCTGTCCTGAGACGATCCAGCCATCTGGCGGTGCAGCCGTCGCGTCCCAAACCTGTTGGGCGTAATGGATGCGCCGCTGGACGGCCCAAATGGCGCACCGCGAAACCGTACGGCCGCCTGGCGGCTCATCGTCGCTCCGCTGGTGCCTTGTCGGCTAGCCCTCGAGCGGCGCAGGGGCGTCCGCCACCTCGGCGGCCCGCAGGTAAACCGGGTTGTCACGGCGGATCGGATCGGGGTTCGTCCTCCGCGAGGCCGCCACGGCCAGCGTGACCAACTGCAGGGGGCCGGCCGCGCCAAGCAGCGAGGCCGGGGCGCCGGGCATCGTGGAGCCCTCGGGGATCACGATCCTGCCCCCGGGCGTCAGCGCCTCGGGAATGCGCACAGCTGCCTCTGCGCCCAGGATTGCCGCGGGCCGGATCCCGGTAGCGGCGGCCGCTGCGAGTGCCTGGCGAGCGCGCGTGGCGCGGGCGTCAAGAGCTTCGCGCTCGGTCAACACCAGCACGAGCGACGTGTCAGGGCCAGTTGCCGGGAGATGCCCGTGGAGGAACGTCTCCAGCTCGCGCACCGCCGCCGGGACCCAGGCTGCCTCCTCAACCTTGAGCGCGAACTCTCGTGCCGTGACGCGATCCACGCCCGAAGCCAGCACCAGCAGGTGCGTGGAGCCGGCGATGGCGGCGCCGATGACGTTCGCGCGCCCACCGGCCGTGGCGTCGATGCCGTCGAGCAGCCGCGCCCGCAGCTTGTCCGGGTTGGGAGTACCGCCAGCGAGGATCCCCGCGGTCACGGTTGCTGCGGCCAGCGGTGAGACGTAGCCCACCGTATGACACCAACTGCGGTCCATCTCCCCGGTCTCGAGCACGATGTCCGCGTGCGACCTGATGGGCGAGTGGGCGCTCCCGGTGATCGCC
>JANYAA010000139.1 GCA_025355255.1 Chloroflexota bacterium
CTCGGTCGCCCTCGAACACCGGCTCGCCGCCGGCGATGTCGTGGTCCACCGCGTCGACCATCACCGTCACCTGGCGCGCCGCGGCGCCCTGCCGGGTTCGACGCCCCTCCATTCCCGGGGATCGGGCATGGAGGGGGCCGCGCCTTCGTGATGGCTTTGGGCAGCGGGATGTCTATGCACACAGCGAGGTGGTGCCGAGGAGAGGTGTCTCCGCGGCGGCGGTCTACGGGTACCAGCCGAGTAGTTGGCCCGTGAAGACGTCGAGGGCGATGTTCGCGGCGTCTTCGACGTCGAGGCAGGGCGACCACGACGGCGGCATCGGGCGGGCTCGCGCTGGAGGCGAGCATGAAGGGGCTGCGAGGCCGGACATGCGCACCGCCCACACCAGCCCGTGCGCTGAGTCGACGGCCTCGAACGGGTTCTCCACGACCGACGCCCAGACCACGACGGGAGCGGAGCCGGACGGCACCGCGGAGAGCGCGCGGGCAACCGCATCGTCCCTGCTCAGGGCGCCGGCAGGCGCTGTCGGCCCGTGTGTGCAGCAGGGCACCGTCGCCGGTGGCGCTGACGGACTCGGCGAGCGCCCGCCGACCGTCCCGCACGATGCGGCAGCCCAGAGAACAAGCAGCAGGCAGGCGCACAACGTGCCCCCCCCGGCCGGACCCTCTAGCCCTAGCGACCTCATCTCGAAACCTCTACGCAGCCGCTGCCCTGCCTCGACGTGCTCGCCTACCCGGCCGTGGTGATCGACGCGGCGCCGGTCGCGGCGTCGACCTCGACGTCCCAGTGGCCTGGGACCAGGGTGCCCTCGGGCGTCACGTCGACGGTCGCTGTCAGCGAGACAGTCCAAACGAGGAGTTGGCTGCCCGAGGCCGTGAACGAGATCCGGAGTTGCGAGTCCTCGACCAGCACGCCGGAGCCGCCCACCAGTTTGACGGCCAGTGCTTCTGCCGCAGCCTGGTTGACCGCCGGCTTGCCCGGCTCGGCATACGCTCTGTGGAGGTAGAGGTAGCGGAAGGACTGGCCGGTGGTGGCGTCGACGCCGACGACCCGCAGGTCGGGGACGACCACCCCATTGACGACCCTATCCCACTCCACGACGTACTCGGAGCTCTCGCCATGGCCGATGAGGCGGAGGGACTCGGTGAGGCCGTCCGTGGAGATGGAGCGGCCCACGAGAAACTGCTCGGCCGTTGCCTTCGCCGAGGGCGCCGTGGCCGGCGCCGAGGCGAGTGTCGCCGAGGTGACGGGCAGGACCAACGACAGGACGTCGCCGCTGTGCGCGTCGATGTTCGAGCTGATGCCAGCGCCTTGCACCTGGTAGAAGCGGTTCACCGCGCCGTCGACCGGGCCCCGCACAGCCAGGTCGGCTGCCCTGGCCGAGCCGCCGGCAAAGGCAGCCACCACGGCGGCGGCGTCCGAGGCCGAGAGGACGGTGACCCGCTGCGGGTCCCCACCAGTGGCTGCGGCCACTACGGGGGCGATGAGGGCGCCGGCCAGCAGACCGGCCATCAGGACACGTTGTTTGAGCGACATGAGCCCCTCCTCACGAACCGAACGCCGGCGGGTAGATCTTGACGGATCCGCCATAAAGAACGATCGAGTCGTACCCGTGGAAACTGCCCCCGTTCATGACCGCCACGTCATTCGCCGCGCTCCACGCGGCGTCGTGGACGTTGTAGTTGAGGACCATCCCGTAGTACGTCATCTGGCCCGCCCAGTAGTCGCTCGTCAAGTTCGAGAAGCCGACCTCCTGGCTGAACCCGATCGACGAGTCCACGCCGAGATTGGTGTAGGCGCGCTTCGGGAGCGAGTCGCCGTTTGAGATCGCGGACCCTGAGTAGCAGCCGTGAAACACCATGAGCCGGATGCGATGCATCTGGGTGGATGTGTAGTTCGTCAGGCACGTGCTGTGTGTCGCCGCGCAGTTGGCGCCGCCGACGCTGCCACTGGTCCAGATGACCGTGGAGCCGTTCGTCGCGTTGTAGGTGGTCATGAAGCCGACATTGGCATGGCCGGCCATCCACCAGATCGCGTCGTTCTGCGCGTAGCCTGAGCCCATGGCGGTCCGAGCGTCATAGGGGTTCGTGCTGAATGCGTTGTAGCCAACCAGCTGGCCCTTCACGACATTCATGGTGCCGGTGGTGTCGAGGCCGGTCGGTCCGGGCCAGTGCCCCCACATCGCGTCGGCCATGGGGCCGACAGCCACGGTCGGAGATGCAATCGCGATCGCCGCCAAGACCGCGAGCACCAGCGCGGCGCTCAGGCGCCTCGTGGCGCCGACGCTTGACGAACGAGGTTCCAATCGGATCACTGGCATGCCTCCTGCTCCTGCGCAGGCGCGGGAAACCGCCGTAGCGTTGGCTGCCAGTGGATGGCCCGTCAACACGATGCGCCCCCGCGTCGCTTGTGTCGCCCCCAGAACGGGACGCTGAAAACGTACGCCGGCGAGCGCAGCAGGGAAGTGCCGAATAGCCCCTCCACCAGCAAATGAAATCCCGGGCGTGGGTGCAGCGGTCCCGGGTCGAACCTCGGCTTCGACCCTCGAACCGTACAGGCGGGGTCGTCCCTTGAGTCAAGCGCGACTCCGGCGCTCTGCTGCGCCGCTCGCCGGGGTCAGGGCATGCAGGTGGGCGCCGGTGCCGGGCCCGGATTGGCGCCGTACGCGCCCTCCGACACGCCGCCGGGCCGCACGAAGATCACGCGCGGGCCGCTGTCGCCGGACTCCTGGAAGGTCCCGATCACGCTGCCCCCATGCGCGAGCACCACCACCGACCACGGCAGAGGCTGGGCGCTGGACGGCGAGAACGTCGGGTCCCCGGCGCCGGACTTGGCATAGCACGCCACGTTCCCGACGGACGTGCCATTGATCTGGATGTTCACGGTCGGCCCGTCGATGTTGGCGATCTCGAGGAAGAACGCTGCCGGTGACGGCGACTGAACAAGGGCGCACGACGCGAGGGCGCCGGTGAGCCACAGCGCGAGACCCAAGCCGGCGACGTTTCGCAGGCTGCGTTGTCTTGCCATGTCAACCCCCCCTTGCCTCAGCAACCGATCTGCGTGGCCACCCAGCGCTCCACGACCTCGGCCAGCACCGGCAGCGGGATGGCCCCGTTGCCAAGCACCGCGTCGTGGAAGCCGCGGATGTCGAAGCGCTCGCCCAGCCGTGCGCGGGCGTCAGCTCGAAGGCGGAGCATCTCCATCTGGCCGGTCTTGTACGCGAGCGCCTGGCCGGGGATGGCCAGGTAGCGATCCACCTCGTTGGCGATGTTGTTGGCGGCAAGCGCGGTGTGCTCGGTCATGAAGGCAATGGCGGAATCGCGGGACCAGCCCATCACGTGCAGCCCGGTGTCCACCACGAGGCGCGCCGCCCGCCAGGCGTCGTACGAGGCCACGCCGATGCGGTCCAGATCGCCGCTGTACAGGCCCATGTCCCCGGACAACCGCTCCGAGTACAGCCCCCAGCCCTCGATGAACGCGGTGGGTCCTAGGTGACGCCGGAAGGCCGGAACACCCTCGAGCTCGCCGGCGATGGCGATCTGCAGGTGGTGCCCGGGGATGGACTCGTGGAAGGCGAGCACCTCCGCCTCGTAGCGCGGACGAGTCTGCGGCTCCGAGGTGTTCACGTAGAACTGGCCCGGGCGCGAGCCGTCCTCGGCGGGGCCCCGGTAGTACGCGATGGTGGTGTGCGCTTCCTCGTGCGCCGGGATGGTGACCACGACGCAGGGCGCCTTCGGGAGGCGGCCGAACCAGGCGGGGATGGCCTCGCGGGCACGCCCCAGCGAGGCCTCCGCCGTGGCGAACACGTCATCGCGGGCCGCGAAGTGGAGCGCCGGATCTGCGCGGAGAGCCGCCAGCGTGGCAGCCAGGCCACGCGTGCCGATGGCGCGGGCGCCAAGGTCGGTGAGCTCCGCGTCAATCCGCCCAATCTCGGCGAGGCCGATCTGGTGGAACTCCTCGGGCGACCGGTCCAGCGACGTGTGGTAGCGGGCGAGGCGGCGGTAGTCCTCGGCGCCGCTGGGGACGTGCCCAATGCCTGGCCGCGCGGCAGATCGGGCGGCCGGCCGGATCACGTCTGCCAGCGTGGCATGGAGGCGCGCGAACGCGGGCTGCACCTCGTCGGCCACAGCGGCGGTCAGATCGGCGCGGAAGCGCTCGCGCTCGGCGGTGGTCCAGCCGCCCAGCGCATCCAGCCCGGCCAGCGGCGCCAAAAGCGGCCACGCCGCCACGGGTTCCGCCAGCAGCCCCTCGAGCATCGTCACGGCATGGTCCACGGTGGGGCGCGACGCCACAAGCCCATCGCCGAGCGACTCACGCAGGCCAGCGGCGGCCGCATCGATATACCGCGGCATCTCGCGCCAGCGCGCAAGCATCCGTCCCGCGTCCTCGGGTGTCGCCAGGCGCTGGTAGTCCGGCAGGCTCAGCAGTGACGTGGGGAGCCCGTCCATATGGTCCACGTTCCAGTCGGCGAGGTCGCCCTCGAGAACGAGGATGCCCGTGGTGAGCGTCTCCCGGAGGGCCGCGAGCGTCACGCGGTCGGCTTCGGTGAAGGTGTCGGTCGTGTCGGCGTCGCCCAGGGCCTCCACCTTCACCAGGATCGCCGCATACGCGGCACGCGTGGCGGCCCGCCCGGCCGGGGTGGGATCGTCCAGCCGATCGTCGTGGCGCTGGTCGCCGATGGCCGTGCCCAGCGTCGCGTTGTGCTCGAGGATGGCCTCCCATGCCTCGTCGGCGAGGCTGGTCAGGCGGGTCGAGGCGCTAATGGATGCACACCCCCGTGTTGACGGCCGTCGTGCGCCCGATTGCTGGAGCAACGCCGGCCTCCACGGCCGTCGGGGTCAGGGCGTACCCCACCGAGGCGTCGGTCTTGGACTGCGCGAACACGAGGCCGCCGATGGACCCGTTGGCAAGGACCAGTGGTCCGCCGGAATCGCCCGGCTCAATGGCGGCTCGAAGCTCCAGGATCACGCGGTCCACCCTGGTCCTGCCGTAGATGTCGCGGCCGGTGGCGGTATAGGAGCCCGACACGGCAGCCGCCGTGACCACCATCGGTCCGCCTCCCGGGAAGCCGATGGAGGCCCCAACGGTGCCCCGGTCCGGGTCG
>JANYAA010000151.1 GCA_025355255.1 Chloroflexota bacterium
GAGGTCGGCCCAGATCCGGGGCACGCCGTACGTCCCGCGGCTCCGGGCGTGGGACCGCCGGATCTCCGCGGACAGCTCCGCGTCGGAGCGCTCCCGGGCAGAGGGACCCCGTGACCGCCAGGCGTAGTAGCCGCTCGGGGAGACACCGAGCGCCGTGCAGAGGATCCGTACCGGATACCTCGCCTTCTCCTGCTCGACGAAGCGGAACCGGGTCACCGGGTCCGCTCGGTCTCCTGAGCGAAGAAGGCGGCTGCTTTTCGCAGGATCTCGCGCTCGACCTCGAGGACCTTCACCCGCCGGCGGAGCTCCGTGAGCTCGGCCCGCTCGCCCTCGTCGAGCGGCGTCCCCGCCGGGCGCTCGTGCGCCAGGCGGATCCACCTCGCGAGGCTCTCGTTGCTGATGCCCAGCTCCATGGCGACCTGGCGGATCGACTGGCCCGAGGTCTCAGCGAGTCTCACCGCCTCCGCCCGGAACTCGGTGCTGTAGTGGGTGTGCCTCCTCAACGTGGACTCCTTCCCGCGGACGCTGCCGCGATGGTAGGTGTCCACGAAAGCGGGGTAGGTCCATGGCACCGCGTGCCGCTCAAGGTGGCACAGCCGCCCACGAGGATGACCCGCACATGACACACCACGCGCAGGGCACGCGCGGATGAGCACCACCATGGGCCCGTCCGGGGCTTCCACGATGGCGCGCTGCTCATCGGTGAGCTCGATTGTCTTCGGCGTCGTGCCGGCGGGCGTGGTGGCACTCATCCGCGCGTGCCCTGCGCGTGGTGTGTCATGTGCGGGTCATCCTCGTGGGCGGCTGTGCCACCTTGGGTGTCACGCGGGGTTGAGTCGCAGATAAGCCGCCGGTGAGTGGCGAGTGAGCGCCCGTCCGTACGGTGCCCCGGGTGGACGAGCCGTGGGACCCAGACAAGGCGCGGACGAACCTGCGCAGACACGGGGTGAGCTTTGAGGAGGCGCAGACCGTTGAGGAGGACGAACATGTCTGGCGCGAGGAAGACTGGCGATTCATCCGCGAGGACCGGGTTCGACTCATCGGGCATTCGTCCCTCCACCGTTTGCTCTTCGTCGCAGGAGTGGACAGGAACGGTAAGATCAGGCCAATCTCCGCACGGCGCGCCACGAAGCGCGAAGAACATGGCTACTTTGCGAGACTCGGCCCCGACAGCGCCCCCGGCAGCTCTCAGGGCACCAACCCCACCTCCAGATTGGCGTCCGATGCTGCGCGGACGTCTCGCGGGCCGGCGCGTCGACGGCGTCGAGGTGATCATTGACGGCGTGTCGCAAGGCTGGTCGCCGCCGAGATGGGAGCGACTTCTCGCGGAGCAAGGCTGGGACCGCGGGCGCGACGGCTCCGTCCTTTTCGAGGTCCAGATTGCCGACGCAGCCACGCCCCGACGCCACGCAGATGTTCGTTCCGCGCTGCGCGAGGCGCGGGCAGCCGTGGAGTCCGGCATCGACTGCTTTGCCGTGGTCGTCACTGCGATGACCTCGACGGGCCTGCACGCCAACGTCGTGACGGGATGGCCAGTTGTGGGTATGGCGATTGGCGCCACCGAGGACGAGCAGGTCCGCGTGGTGGAAGGGCCGGCGTGGCTCCCGCCGCCGCCGCCCGGATACGGCATGTTCACGTCAGGCGAGAAGACGGCGCGCCGCCACCGGTGGGTCATCGGGCGTCGCCGCGCGCGGCCGCCGAGAGGCGACCAGCCAACGACGGCGGAGCGATGACGATGAGGTGCGCGGTGGCGCGCGTCAGGGCGGTATAGAGGAGCTGGTCCTCGCGCGGCGCATCCACCGGCAGCTCGCACAGGATCACCACGGGGCTCTCCAGACCCTTGAACCGGCGCACGGTCTCAAAGCGCACAACCCCGTCATCGCACGGCACCTCCGGCACCTGGTCGGCGGGCAGGCCCAGGCTTCGGCCCTCGGCGTCGATGGCGCCGTTCCACAACTCCACCGCACCAAACGTGCGCTGGCGCCAGATGAAGCTCGAGGTGGCAGTCGAGCCCGTCAGCACCGTGATGTCCCACCCCTTGACGCCGTTGGTGACAAGCAGCTCGTGCAGGCGGCGGCGCACCTCCTCGGTGGTGTCGCGGCCGGGCTGGGCTGCAACGATGACCGGGCGCATCCCCTCGGGGCTCACCGCCACCGGCTCGCCGGGCCCGCGGTAGAACTTGGCGGAGAGCGCGGCCACGGGCGCAGGCGAGCGGTAGTCCTCAAACAGCTCAAGCTCCTGCAGGCCCAGCTTGGCAACCTCGTCGTCGCGCATGAGTGCCTGCCCAGGGTCGTGGAAGACCCAGAA
>JANYAA010000180.1 GCA_025355255.1 Chloroflexota bacterium
CTGCGGACGCTGCCGGGCTCGGCCCATCCGCTGGCGGCGGCGCTGGACCGAGCGCGCTGGCCCGAGGTGGTGGGCTCCATCGCCGGAGATGACACCGTGTTTGTCGCCTTTGGCGACCGGACCTCGCTTGCCCGCGTGCGCAGGCGTCTTGAGGACCTTGCCGAGCCCGCGGAGTAGCGGCCAGCCCGCGGGTGTCGTCAGGACAGCACCCCGAGCCGCCGCGCCGGACCGTGCGGCTCACCCCGTGACTCATCGCGCGCACGCCTGCGCGCCCTGACTCACATCATGGGTCATCCCGCACACGAGGCACTCCGTCAGCCCGGTACCGTGCGCTAGATGACCCACCGAGAGGGTTCCTGCGAGCCATGACCCACCGGGAGAGCCGCGTTGACGAACACCCGTTCCGCCGATACCATTCCGGCCGATCCGTGAACCTCCGCGGCGCTCCGTGCGCCCCGGGGTTCTTTTGTTCCAAGGGAACCGCGGGGTTCCGTTGGACTGGGCGGATCAGCCGCACAAGGACACTGCAGCCAGGCCCCTCCCGCATCCTCCGGAGTCCCGCCCGCGTGAACAGCAAGACCACCTACATCTCGAAGGATGGGCTCGACAAGCTGCGGGCCGAACTGGACGATATGACGTCCCTACGCCGTCCCGAGGTTGCCCAGCGGATCCACGATGCGAAAGAGCACGGCGACCTCTCGGAGAACGCCGAGTACGAGGACGCCAAGAACGAGCAGGCGTTCGTTGAGGGCCGCATTCAGGCGCTCGAATCCATGATCAAGAACGCCAGCATCATCGACGAGCACCACGTCACTGAGCACGTCCAGATTGGCTCGATGGTCACCGTGGACAGCGAGGACGGCAAGGAGACGTTCACCATCGTCGGCTCGGCTGAGGCCAAGCCCGCGGCAGGCCGCATCTCCAACGAGTCGCCGGTTGGTCGGGCGCTGCTTGGCCGCCGCAAGGGCGACAAGGTTGTTGTCAAGGCGCCCACGGGCGACTTCGCGTACACGATCACCGACATCGGCTAACGCGGGCCGGCCACGAGCCGGGATCGGAAAGGATTGGCAACCGTGGACTGGGCTGACGAGCTGGCGGCAAGCGTCGAGGGACCGCAGGTCGTCAACGACTCCAAGACCCCGTCGGGGACGGTCCACGTCGGCAGCCTCCGCGGCCCGGTCATTCTGGACGTCATCACCCGCGCCCTGCGCGCCCGCGGTCTGGAGACCACGCTCCTCTACGGGGTGGACGACCTCGACCCGATGGATGCCCAAGCGCTGCTGAGCCCAGACGCCATCGAGCGCGAGATGGGCCGCCCGCTGGCCCACGTGCCGGATCCCCACGGTGACTGCCACGCGTCCTACGCGCGCCACTTCGCCGGCATCTTCATCGACACATTTGACGGCCTCGGCATCCGCCCGGACCGCTACTACTGGATGAGCGACATCTACCCCACGGGGCAGATGGACCCGTTCATCAAGACCGCGCTGGACAAGGCGCCCATCGTGCGTGAGGCCTACCGGCGCGTCGCCAACGTCCGCCACCCCGACCATTGGCTGCCGGTGGGCGTGATCTGCCCCAGCTGCGGCAAGGTGGGCACCACGATCGCGTCTGACTGGGATGGGGCAACGGTGTACGTGGAGTGCAAGCCGGACCTCGTGGTCTGGGCGCACGGCTGCGGCTGGAGCGGGCGTGTCGCGCCGTTTGGCGGAGCTGCCAAGCTGCCCTGGAACCTTGAGTGGGCAGCGCAGTGGAGCCTGTTTGGCGTCACGATTGAACCCAACGGCAAGGACCTCGCCACGGCCGGCGGGTCACGAGACCGCTCGGAGGCCATCTCCCGGGAGGTGTTTGAGCGTGAGCCGCCGCTCAACTTCGCGTACGAGTTCCTCAACATCGGCGGCAAGAAGATGTCCACGTCCAAGGGGCGTGGCGCCGCGGCCCACACGATTGGCAGCGTGGTGCCGCCGGAGCAACTGCGCTTCCTCTTTGTCCGCAACCGCCCCGAGACGGTGATCGAGTTCGATCCCGAGGGGACCGACGCCATCCCGCGCCTGTTCGACGAATTTGATCGCATTGCCGCGGCGACGGCTGGCCGCGAGGTGCGCGGCGAGCTGCCGTCCGGCCACGAGAACATCTTCCGCTTCTCGCTGCTGGACGCCAAGGCTGACGCCCAGGCCGCGGCTGGCGCATTCCGCCCCCCGTTTGGCCACCTTGCACTGCTGGCCCAGATCCCGGGCGTGGACGCGGCCGCCAAGGCTGGTGCCGAGAAGGGCTCGCCGCTGACGGCTGCCGAAGCCGCGGAGCTGGAGACGCGCCTGGCCGCTGTCCGCCGCTGGCTGGAGGCCTACGCGCCCGACAAGGCACGGCTTGAGATCCACCGCGACGCCATCCCCGCTGAGGCGGCCGCTCTCGACGGCAACCAGCGTGCCTTCCTTGCGGCGCTCGCCGCGGCCGCTCCGGCCGGCAGCGCTGACAAGCCCGCCAACGGCGACGCCTGGCAGGCGGCCATCTTCGCGGTCGCCGCGGACCATGGGCTTGACGCGAGGGCGGCCTTCAACGCGCTCTATCTGGCGTTTATCGGCCGCACCAGCGGACCCCGTGCCGGCTGGCTGCTGGCCGGGCTGGACCACGACTTCGTGCTCCAGCGCCTGCGCACCGCGGGCGCGACGGCCGCCTAGCCCCCGAACACAGGAGTCCCCCCGCATGAGCGTTGGCGTGCAGCGGCTCCGCGACGAGCCGGAGCGCATCCGGCAGGGCGCAATCGACAAGCGCGAGGACCCGACCCTGGTGGACCGGGCCGTCGATGCCGACGTGCGCCGCCGCCGTCTCCAGGCCGAGTCGGACGCGCTCAAGGCGCAGCGCAATGCCGCGAGCAAACGGGTGGGCGAGGCCATCCGCGGCGGGGCTGCCCCCAACGGGCCGGAGGTCGCCGCGCTGAAGGCGGCCTCCACGGCGGCTGGCTTGCGGATTGACGAGATTGACGCAGAACTCGCGGCCACCGAGAGCGAGCTTGAGGAGCTGCTGCTCCGGATCCCCAACCCTGCCGACCCGGAGGTCCCCGTGGGCGGCGAAGAGGCCAATGTCACGGTCCGGACGTGGGGGACCAACCTGACCCGCACGGTCACCTCAGCCGACGGCACCACGTGGGAGCGCAAGCCGCACTGGGAGATCGGCGAGTCGCTGGACATCATCGACAACGCCCGCGGCGCCAAGATTGCCGGGTCCGGCTTCCCCGTGTACAAAGGGGCGGGCTCCCGGCTGCAGCGGAGCCTGATCAGCTGGTTCCTCGACGTCCACACCGCCGAGCACGGCTTCACCGAAATCTGGCCGCCGGCCGTGGTGAACGCAGCCTCCGCGCGCGGCACTGGGCAAATCCCCGACAAGGAAGACCAGATGTACGTCGCCACGCGCGACGACCTGTATCTGGTTCCCACTGCTGAGGTTCCGGTGACCAACCTGCACCGGGACGAGATCTTTGATGTCGCTGAGCTGCCGGTGCGCTATGCGGCGTACTCGCCCTGCTTCCGGCGCGAGGCGGGCGCCGCCGGCAAGGACACCCGCGGCATCCTGCGCGTCCACCAGTTCGACAAAGTGGAGATGGTCCTGTTTGAGAAGCCGGACGACAGCCCGGCGGCGCTCGAGTGGATGACCGGCCGGGCCGAGGTGCTGCTCCAGCGTCTGGGTCTCCCGTACCGCGTGCTCCTGTTGAGCACCGGCGAGATGGGGTTCGTCCAGCGCAAGAAGTACGACCTTGAGGTTTGGGCGCCGGGCGTGGAGCGCTGGCTGGAGGTCAGCTCGTGCTCCAACTTCGGCGACTACCAGTCGCGGCGCATGGCCATCCGCTACCGCCCAGAGCCCGGCGCCAAACCGGAGCTCGTCCACACGCTCAACGGGTCGGGCCTGGCACTCCCGCGCATCGTTGCGGCCATCCTCGAGTCGTACCAGCAGCCAGACGGCTCCATCACCGTTCCGGACGTGCTCCGGCCATACGTCGGGGCGGCTACGATTGGCGCGACACCGGTCGCCTGAGCCTGCGGGCCGCGATATCCGGCAGCGTCATGAGGGAGGTAGCGTCCGATGTATCAGCAGCCGCTGCCGTACGGTTG
>JANYAA010000226.1 GCA_025355255.1 Chloroflexota bacterium
CCTCGTTCTCGGTCTCGCCGGCGTCCTCGCCGGTCCGCTCGCGCCCGTCGTCGGCGCCGCAAACGGCCTGACCATCACGACCCCCTACCCGGCCATCGTCGTGGAGCCGGGCTCCACCGCGAGCTTCGACCTGACTGTTGAGGCCACCGCGGGCACTACCGTCAGCCTCGCCGCTGACGGCGTGCCGAGCGGCTGGACCACCCGGTTCTTGGGCGCTGGCACAACGGTGGACAGCGTCTATATCGGCTCGGGCAAGCCGCCCAGCCTGAGCTTCTCGGTGGAGGTTCCGGCCGACGCCCCATCGGGCTCCAAGACCATCACCGTCAACGCCAGCGGCGGCGGGCAGACCGCCAGCCTGCAGCTCACCGTGAAGGTGGAGGCCGCGGCCGGTGGCGACGTCACGCTCAAGACCGACTTCCCCGAACTCAAGGGCACCAGCGCGTCGGCGTTCAACTTCAACATCTCGCTCAAGAACGGCACCACGAGCCAGGCCACCTACTCGTTCAGCGCCACAGGTCCCGGCGGCTGGACTGTCGCAGCCAAGCCCTCAGGATCCCAGCAGGCCACCAGCATCGTCGTTGACGCCGGCGGCTCCACCACGCTGAGCCTCTCGGCAACACCGCCGTCCGACGTCCAAGCCGGCACGTACAAGATCAGCCTCGGTGTGAGCGGCGGCGGCAAGACCGCGTCGGTTGACGTGGCGGTCACCATCACCGGCAGCTACTCGCTGAGCGTGTCTACGCCCGACGCGGTCCTCTCCACCACGGCCAATGCGGGCACCGAGAAGACTTTCACCATCACCGTCACCAACGGCGGCACGGCGGCCGTCACGGCCATCACGCCCTCCTCAGCCGCGCCGAACGGCTGGAAGGTCACCTTCGAGCCGGCGACGATTGCCTCGCTCGACCCGACCAAGACCCAGAGCGTGGTGGCCCACATCGTGCCCAGCGCCGATGCCATCACCGGCGACTACAACGTGACCATGACAGCGGCCGGGGCCGAGGCAAGCGGCAACACGGTGATCCGCGTGCGCGTTGACACCCCCGGCTTCTGGATGCTGATTGGCCTCGGACTCATCGTCGCCGTCTTCGCTGCGCTGTACTGGGTCTTCCGGACCTACGGGCGGCGGTAGTCCCATGAGCGAGGATCGGACGACCCCGTCCGAGCCGCGACGGGGCGGGCCGCGCCGGCGACTCCGGCCGAATGTCGGTCTGGACGCCCGCCCTGCGGGAACGCCGCGGCCGGACCTCGAGCGACGTGCTCCCGGCGCCTCAGCGCTGGCTGCCCGCGCCGACCTCGGCGAGACGGTCGACGGGGCCGGCAGCGCTCAGGTGATGCCCTGGGAGGTTGACGCCGAGACCCGGGCGGCCACCGACGACGAAGGCCACCCGAAGCGCCGCCGACGAACTGTCGCCGAGCTGCTGGCCGACGTCCCTGAAGACGCGGTCATCGTGGCACGGCGGCTGACCAAGAAGTACGGCGAGTTCACCGCGGTGGACAAGCTGGATCTCACCATCCGCCGGGGCGAGGTGTTTGGCCTGCTAGGCCCCAACGGCGCCGGCAAGACCACCACCGTGCTCATGCTGCTGGGCCTCACCGAGCCCACCAAGGGCGTGGTCCGCGTGCTGGGCATGGACCCGACGCGCGAGCCGCTCGCGGTCAAGCGCCAGGTTGGCTACCTGCCCGACAACGTGGGCTTCTACGGCGGGCTGACCGGTCGCGAGAACCTGCGCTACACGGCCAAGCTCAACGGCCTCGGCCGCCGCGAGGCAGACGCCAAGATCGACGAGCTGCTCCACGAGGTCCGCCTCGAGGACGCGGCCGAGAAGAAGGCCGAAACCTACTCGCGCGGCATGCGCCAGCGCCTCGGCATCGCCGATGCCCTGGTGAAGTCGCCCTCGGTGCTGATCCTGGACGAGCCGACCATCGCCATCGACCCCTCCGGCGTTGAGGAGCTGCTGGCGCTGCTGCGCAAGCTCGTCGCGGAGCGCAACCTCACGGTCATGCTCTCGTCGCACATCCTGGGCCAGGTCCAGTCGCTCTGCGACCGGGTGGGGTTCTACTCCGCCGGGAAGCTCGTGGCGGCCGGGCCGCTCGAAGAGCTGGCGCAGGGCGATGACCATGTCGTGGAGCTTGAGGTTGGCGTGAACGGGCTGCCGTCGCTGATCGACCCCGTTGCCGCAGCCCTCCCCGATGTCACCGCGGTGCGGCCGCACGAGCGCGATGACCGCCTGCGCATCGTCACGGCGTCGTCGGATGTCGCCGCGCCGTTGGCCACCGCGCTTGCCGCGCAGGGGCTCGCGCTTGTCCATCTCCGCCGGCGGGGCACAGACCTGCTGGAGCTCTACCGCCGCTACGTCCCGGAGGGCATCGATGGCCGCGCCCGCTGACACCGCCCGACGCCCAGACGCCGTCCGCGCCCGCCGTGCTGAGCGCGCCCCCTCCGGCGGCTGGCGGACGATTGCCGCGAAGGAGCTGGCGGACCACATCACCAGCTCGCGCTTCTTCGTGCTGCTGCTGATCGTCACGGTTGCCGCAATCGTGCCGATGTACTTCATCTCCAACGACATCAGCGCCGCGGCCCCGCAGCTCGCCGGCCAGCCCGCGCTGTTCCTCGCCATGTTTGTGGCGGGCTCGCAGAGCCTGGGCAATGTCGCCGTGGTCTCGTTTGCGGCGCTGCTGGTGCCCCTTGTGGGCATCGCGTTTGGCTTTGACGGGATCAACAGCGAGCGCAGCCAGGGCACGCTCTCGCGGCTGCTCGCCCAGCCCATCCACCGGGACGACGTGATCAACGGCAAGTTCGCCGCTGGGATTGCGGTGATCACGGTCATGATCACCACGCTGGTGGCTGTGGTGGCGGGTCTGGGCATGATCCGCCTGGGCATCATCCCGGCCCCCGAGGAGATCGCCCGGATCGTCATCTGGGCCTTCGCCACCGTGCTCTACGCCTCGTTCTGGCTGGCCTTCGCGCTCCTGCTCTCCACGGTGATGCGGGGCACGGCATCCGCTGCGCTGGTTGGCTTCGGGACCTGGCTGGGTCTGCTGCTCTTTGGCCAGTTCCTGCTGCCGCTGATCGCCAACTTCCTCTTCCCCCTTGATCAGAGCAACGCGAACGCCTACCTCGCCGCATCCACGGCGCAGGCGACCTTTATGCGGATATCGCCGTCCACGCTGTACGGCGACATCATCTTGGCCGTCCTCAACCCGAACACCAAGACCGTGCTGGGCGTGGGCAACCTGGGCCAATACGTGTCGTCCCAGCAGCAGGTGCCGGGGCTCCTCAGCCTTGACCAGAGCATCCTCCTGGTCTGGCCGCAGATCGTGGCGCTGGTCGCCCTCACGGTTGCCCTGTTCGCCCTCGCCTATGTCCTCTTCCTGCGCCAGGAGGTACGCGCATAACAGCATTTGACGGGCCGGGGTCCCCACCGGTCCGGAACAGCCCCGGCACGACGCCCCCTGTCGGCCCTGGCAAAGCGCTAGACGCCATCACGGGTCTTGTTGCGGCCGCCTGCGCGCTTGCAGCGGGCGAGTTGCTGGCGGGCG
>JANYAA010000262.1 GCA_025355255.1 Chloroflexota bacterium
CCAGGTTGGGTCCAGGAGGGCTGCACGGGACTGCACGGGCTTATGGTGCGCCGCCCGGCGACCCTTGACGAGGGCGCTGTGCCGAGTACCTTGGTGTCTGGCGTCCCGCCATGGGGATCCCTGATGTCGCCATTGGGTAGAGAGCGGGCGGCAAGCGGCCGGCCGACAACTCGTGACTGGGTCCGCGGATGGGTGGCCGTCCTGGGCGTCGTTGCGGCCGCGATCGGCGCGCTGCTCATCTTCGCAGCGTCGGTCGCCTGCGGGTGCACGAGGCCTCCCGCCTGACCTGCGCAAGCCAGCCTGCTAACTGCGCCGGGCGATCGGAGCCGACACGCCCGCCGTGAGCGCGAGGAGGTCGGCCGCTGCCAGCTCGATCTCCAGCCCGCGCCGTCCCGCTGACACGTGGATGGTTGCGTGGGCCGACGCCGACACGTCCAGCGCCGTGGGCAAGGGCCGCCGTGTGCCCAGCGGGCTGATCCCGCCCAGCACGTACCCCGTGGCGCGCTCGGCGTCGGCCGGGGGCGCAATAGCCGCCCTGCGCCCATCCAGCGCATCGGCCACGGCCTTGAGGTCCACCTCTGCATCGGCCGGGACAATCGCAAGGCCAAGCCGGGCGTCAACGGCCACCACGATGGTCTTGAACACCCGGCCGGGCTCGATTCCCAGCGCGTGAACCGCCTCCAGCGCATACCCGCGGCCACCCGCGCGCAGCGAGGCGCGCTCGTCGTGCGCGTACTCGTGGACCGTGTGCGCGATGCCGGCCCGCTTTGCGGCATCGGTTGCGCGAGTGCCCTGTGCGCCCATCGGCCCCATTGTCGGGTATGCTCCGGCACATCTGGTGGCCGCAGCAACCACGGAAACAGGCTGCACCAGACACGCCCAAATCCCGATCGCGCACGTGCGCGCGGCGCCCGTCCAATCCGCGGAGCGCCCCCGGAGACATCGACCATCGTGCAATTCGCTGACCTGGGCCTCTCGCCCGTCCTCCTCAAGACCGTCAAGGAGGAGGGCTACACGGAGCCCACGCCCATCCAGGAACGGGCGATCCCCATCGTCCTCGAGGGCAAGGATGTCCTCGCCGCAGCGCAGACCGGCACCGGCAAGACGGCCGCGTTCACGCTGCCCATCCTGGACCGCTTGGCGCCCCAAGCCAACACCAGCTTCTCGCCCGCGCGCCACCCCGTGCGCTGCCTCGTCCTGACGCCAACGCGGGAGCTTGCGGTGCAGGTCGCGGAGGCGATGAAGACGTATAGCCGCCTTGTGCCGCTCCGTGCCGCCGTAGTCTACGGCGGCGTGCCGCTTGACCCGCAGATCAAGGAGCTCCTGGCGGGCGTGGAGATCCTCGTGGCCACGCCGGGCCGGCTGCTGGACCTCGTGGGCCAGCGCGCCGCCAACCTGACCCAAGTGGAGATCCTGGTCCTTGACGAAGCGGACCGGATGCTCGACATGGGCTTCATGCCCGACATCCGCCGGATCCTGGACCTGCTGCCCAACCGCAAGCAGACGCTGCTGTTCTCGGCCACGTTCTCCGACGACATCAAGCGCCTTGCGGGCTCCATCCTCAACAACCCGATCACCATCGAGATCGCCCGCCACGGCACAGCCGCCGAGTCGGTTCGCCAGCTGGTCTACCCGGTGGACCGGGACCGCAAAGAGGAGCTGCTCGCCCACCTCATCGTAGAGGGCGACTGGCACCAGGTCTTGGTGTTCACACGGACCAAGCTGGCCGCGTCGCGCCTCGCGTCGTGGCTAGACCGCCATGGCGTGGCCGCAACGGCCATCCACTCGGACCGCGCCCAGTCAGACCGGACGAAGGCGCTTGACGGGTTCAAGGCGGGCGAGATCCGCGTGCTGGTTGCAACCGATGTGGCCGCCCGCGGTCTGGACATCGATGCGCTGCCGCACGTGGTGAACTACGAGCTGCCCTGGAACCCCGAGGACTACGTGCACCGCATCGGCCGCACGGGCCGGGCCGGCGCCACGGGCGACGCGATCAGCCTGGTCACCGTTGACGAGGCGGACCTGCTCCGCGGCGTCCAGCGGCTGATCCAGGAGGCCATACCCTGGGAAGTCGCTGACGGCTTCACGCCGCGCCGCGCGGAAGCGCAGCCGCTGCGCGGACCGCGTGCTGCGGGCGGATCCTCGTCGGGCAGTTCCGGGAGCTACAGCCGGGCGCGCCGCCGCTAGTTGCGCCAGGGGCCGCTCAGGTTGCAGACCTGCACGGTGAGCAGCGGCATCTCGGCGCCGGTGGCCGTCAGCGCCCGGATCATTGCCCCCGCGATGGCTGCCGGGTCAACCTCGCTCTGATTGGTCAGCACCGCGATTGAGAGGTGCATGTCCGGCAGGTAGCGGACCACGTTGCGTGCGCCCAGATACCGGCCCGAGTGGCCAATCGCGATATGCCCGGCAACGCTGACCGTCGAGATGCCGAGCCCGTACGTCAGGTTGGCGCCGACGGCTGCCGTGTGCGCCTCGTCGGCCTGCATCGCCGCCACCGTCGCCGGCGGCACCACGCGCCCGGAGCCCAGCGCGTTCATCCAGCGTGCGGTGTCAAGCGCCGTGGCCGCCATGGAGCCAGCGGCGCCTGTGGAGGTCACCACCGAGCGGAACGGCACGATATCGCCGGCGGGCGCGATGAGCTTCGCCACGGGCGGGCCGCCGTACCAGCGCAGCACATAGGAGGCCGGCAGCGGCGCGAGCGGCGTCTCATCCTGCTGGAACCAGGCGTGGGTCAGGCGCAGAGGCGTCAGGAGCCGCGCCCTGATCTCTGCCGAGGGGGCGTGTCCAGTCACAGAGCGGATCAGCTCCCCCAACAGCAGGTAATTGGTGTTGGCATAGTCAAACGAGGTCCCGGGCACCCTGTGGTACTTGGGCACAAACGACCACGATTTGGCTGCGTCCCAGACCGCGTTGCTGTCGCCGAGGGCCGTGTCGGCGGCCTTGGTCAGGATGAAGTCGGGCAGGCCGCTGGTGTGGTCGAGCAGCATGTGGACCGTGATCCGCGAGTCCAGTCCAAACGCGGGCAGGAGCGGCGCCACCGGCGCCTCCAGCGACAGGCGTCCTTCACCGATCAGCTGCAGGATGACCGCGGCGACAAACGACTTGGAGATGGACGCGAGCGCGAAGCCGGTCCCCGTGGTGACCGGTGTGCCGGCGGCGACATCAGCAAAGCCGGACGCGCCCGCCCAGGTGGCGCCGTTGTCCCAGACGATCGCCACCGAGACGCCGGGGACAGACGTTGCTGCTCGCAACCTGTTCAGCGACTTCGCCAGCGCCGCCGCACGGCGGGGGTCCGTCAGGGCAAGCTCGGTGACTGGCTGGGCGCTGGGGCAGCCGGGCCGGTCGGTTGCCGACCCGACGGCGGGGTTGCCGGTGGCGAGCGGTGTGGACCCGCGCGTTGGGACGCCCGACTGCGCCGCGCTGGCGACCACGCTCGCCACTGGCGTCGCCGGGCTGGACGTGGCGCCGGCGGGACCCGCAAGGGCGCCCAGGGGCAGCATCCCGCTGCTGGCAGCACCCCAAATCGCAATGGCCAAAGCCGCCAAGGCCAAGAGCGCAGCCGCGAGTCTCCGAGGCCAGCGCCGCCGACGGCGCGGCAGAGCGTACATCCGGATCCGCTGATCCCACATGCGTGCGACGATACAGCCTGTGCGGCCCCCAGTTGGTGGGGCCCCGGCTCCCGCAACGCAAGCCAGGTGCCATACCCATGCCCGACGACCGAAGCGCCCCCGCCCTCCTTCGCGCAGTGGGCCTCATGCCCGACGGACCTGTCGCATGGGGCCGGCCTGCCCGCAATGGCGGCAGGGGCGTCTACATCGTCGAGTTCGCCGAACCGGTTGAGCGGGTCCACCTCGACCTTTCAAAGATTGGCAAATGGCTTGAGCATGTGCCCGATCTTCGCCTTGACGGGGTGCGGCCGACATCGCGTGATCTGCTCGCGCGGATGGTCTCGTTCTGGCTGCCAACGCAGCAGGTCGTCTACATCGGCGGCGAGACAAAGTCGATCGGCGGGCGGCTGAACGCCATCGCCAAGACGGTGCCGGGCGAACGCAAGCCATCCTCGGCAGCACTCTGGCTCCACTTTCTCCACGACACCATCGGCGTCCGAACCTGGTGGGCCGAGACCAACGCGCCCGAGGAAACGGAGCTGATGCTGCTTGAGGCGTTCGCGGAAGGCGTGCCGGACGGCGACCGAGGAGCCCTTCCCGACCCGAAGGTGGTGCTCCCGTGGGCGGTCTTGCGCAGCCCCGACGGGACACGCAAGGTCACCGGCATCACCAACCCGCTCCTGCCCGAGGTCAAGGCGCCTGCGCCCAAGGCCGTCACGCGCATCGTGAAGCTACCCCCGGCCGAGGCCGACGGCGCGCGCGATGAGGCGAAGCGCGGCCGCCGACCTGCGCCCGGACGTGGCACCGGACGGATTGCATCGGCCGCCGCCTATGCCGCCCAGGGCTCGCCGCGCAAGATGGTGGAGCCTGTCTACCTGTCGCCTGAAGGCTTTGCCCGCATGCAGGACGAGCTCAACACGCTCATGGCGGAGCGGCCCGGGGTCATCAAGCGCATCGCCACCGCGCGTGAGCACGGCGACCTCAAGGAGAACTCCGAGTACCACGCAGCACGCGAGGAGCAGGGGTTTCTGGAGGGGCGCATCAATGCGCTGCAGGCGAAGCTGAAGGTGGCGGTGGTTGTGGCGCCGACAGTCCGCGGCGTGGGCATCGAGACCGGATCCAAGGTGCGCGTGGAGCATGACGGCGAGGAGCAGGTGGTGACCATCGTGAGCCCCGCCGAGGCCAACATCCGCCACGGCAGGATCTCCAACTCCTCACCAGTTGGCGGGGCGCTGATCGGGCGCAAGGTGGGCGACGAGGTGGAGATCATCACGCCGGCGGGGCGGCTCTCCTACACGATCCTCGAGGTCGACTGAGGCTCTGTCTGCACTTCGGCCCAGCGGAAGCAGCGTGTCTCATGGTCGTTGACGAGGCCCGCTGACTGCAGCAGCGCATACACGATCGTCGGGCCGACAAAGCGGAAGCCGCGTGCCCGGAGGTCTCTGCTGATGGCGCGCGACAGGTCCGTTTCGGCCGGGATCTCGCCCAGCGCGCCAAACTGGTTCACGATCTGCTTGCCGCCCGTGAACGACCAGAGGTGGTCCACAAGATTTGCGCCCGCGGCATGCAGGGCCAGCACCCTCCGGGCGCTGTCGATGGCCGATGTCACCTTGAGCCGGTTGCGCACAATCCCCGGATCGACCAAGAGGCGAGCCACGTCGGCATCGTCAAAGGCCGCCACCTTCGCCACGTCGAAACCCGCAAACGCGCGGCGGTAGCCCTCGCGCTTGTGCAGGATCGTGGACCACGAAAGCCCCGCCTGCGCTCCCTCGAGAACCAGAAGCTCAAACAGGTGGCACTCCTCGCGGACGGGGACGCCCCACTCGAGGTCGTGGTAAGCACGGTACGCGGGGTCCGGCTGATCACCCCAGGCGCAGCGCGGGCGGTCATCGCTGGACATGTCGGGATGGTAGCCGGGCGGCACAGCCGCGCATGCACCGGCTGTGATCGTCACCGCCGGCCAGCTTGTCGGAGTCTGGCCGCTGCCTGAGCCTGGCGCGGGGCGGCTTCGTCCTAGAGTTCGCGCCGGCTGAACAGCCGCACGGCGATCCCCAGCACGAGCGCCACCCAGATCACGCTCCACATCACGAACGGCACCGGCGGCGGGGTTGAGGCGAAGAACGGATTGGCCTCCATGGCCGAACCGCCCCGACCGATAGCGGCGAGCAGCACCATCGGCGGCTCCAACCCGTAGATTACGCCGCGCCACAGCCCGTCAGTGGGGATGAGCACCCGCACCACATTGCCCAACCCAGCCAGCGGCGCCGCCCCAAAGGCAATGGCGATGTTGCCCAAGACGCCGGCAAACCAGCCGAGGCCAAACAGGACAACGGTGACGGCACCCGCGGCGATCCCCGGAAGCCGGCTGCCAAATGCCAGCGCCAGGGTGAGCACGGCGATGGACTGGAACGCGAGATACGCCACCGCCACAAACGGCGAAGGCGGCACGTGGCCGCTGATCCAGCCCACCACGCCGATGGCCATCAGCCCGGACACCACCGCATAGCCGGCGACCACCGCAGAAAGCCCAAGCCACCTGCCGATGACGAGATCCGCCCGGCGCATCGGCCGCGCCAGCATCGCCAGGACAGTGCCGGTCTCCACGTCAGACGCGATGGCGGGCGCGGCGAGGAACGCCGCCGACATCGCCAAGACGAAGCTGAACTGGAAGGCGATCATGATCAACACCTGCGACACGCCGATGCGGATCTGCACCTCGTCCACACCCTGCTGACGGGCGATCGTGACGAGCCGCTCCACGCCCCATCCAACCAGCAGGACCGACGCCACCGACAGC
>JANYAA010000263.1 GCA_025355255.1 Chloroflexota bacterium
TACAACAACACAATGGGGCACCAGGCGGGCGATCGGCTGCTCCAGGAGATCGCGCTCGCGATCCCGGAGGCTGCGCGCGCCAGCGATGCGACGTTCCGGTACGGCGGCGACGAATTCACGGTGATGCTCCCGGGCAGCGACGGTGCGGGTATGCGCAGCCTCCGGGATCGCGAGCGCGATCTCCTGGAGCAGCCGATCGCCCGCCTGGTGCCCCATTGTGTTGTTGTAGGCGCTGAACTCGTCAAGGTCGATCATGACGAGGCCGAACGGTTCGCCCGCCTTCACCGCTCGCACGAGCCGCTCGCTGAACGCGCCCCGGTTGAGCAGGCCTGTGAGAGGATCGGTCCGGGCCCGGACCTCGGCCGCCTCGAGCGTCTGCGCATTGCGCAGGGCGATGGAGACCTGGGCGGCAAACAGCTTGACGAGGTCGAACTCCTCGTCGGTGAAGGGCTCGCGCCTGCCCAGGCGCTCCACGGTGAGGACGCCCGTTGCCATGCCGGCCGTGCCGCCCAGCAGTGGCACGACGATGAGGCTGCCGTCAACCGGCCCAACCGCGGGGTCCACATACACGCGCTCGTCTGCCCGCTCGTCCTCCACCAGCACGGCCCGGTTGTGGTGCACCGCCCAGGGGGCGATGCCCTGCTCGCCTGCGAGCCACGGCTTCATCAGCTCCGGCGCCGAGACACCGCGCGCCGAGATGGGCACGAGGACGCCGGTTGCGGTGTCCACGACTTCGATCGCGATGTTGTCGCTTCGGACCAGCGCCCAGAGCCGATCGGTGATCTGGTTCAGGATGGTGCGGCGGTCCAGGATCGTGAGGATGTCCTCGGTGGTGCGCAGCAGGTCGTGTTGGGCGCGGAGCCGGCGCTCCAGCGTCACCGACTGGAGGCGCAGGCGCTCGGTTGCATCTGCGCCGGCCATCGCCTGCGCTGCGAAGGAGGCGTAGATCGCAAGCAGCCGCAAGTCGTCGTCTGTGAAGTGGCGTGCGACGGCGTAGGTGAGCACCACCACCCCGAGGCAGGCTCCCTCGTGCACCATCGGGGCGAGCAGCATGCTCTGGGGTGCTTCCGGCTTGGCGCCAGGGCTCCCCATCGCGCGCGCATCGGCTGCCACGTCGTCGATCACCTGCGCCACACGGTAGCGGGCCACCCACCCGGCGATCCCTTCGCCGACGGCCAGCGTCATGGCCGCCCCAGCCTCCGCGTCGTAGGAGCCGCCGGGGCCATGCCAGGTCACCGGGATCAGCTTGCCGCCGCTGACGCGGTAGACGCGGGCCGTGTCGTACTCGATCAGCTCACGCAGCTCGGTGGCGATGGCGTGCCCGATGTGGCCCACGTCCGACAGGCCGGACAGACGCGCGCCGAGCCGCTGGATCGCCTGGAGCTGCGCTGCCCACGCCGCCATGCGCCCAAACGTCCTGGCCGACCGCATGGCGATCGCCGCATCACCCGCCAGGGCTTCGACGGCATCGAGATCCGGTTGTCGCCAGCGGTGCGGCCGCTCGTGTCCGAGGTAGAGCGACCCGTGGTGCTGGTGGCCTTCGATGAGCGGCGCGACGAGCAGGGTGTTCACGCCCTCGGCCAGCGCCGTCGCCCGCAGCGCGCTCGCGCCGCGCGGGGCGTCGGGACCGGCAAGGAGCACTGGACGGCGGGGCGGGACGTCGTGCGGGCCCACCCGCTGCTCCTCGACGCGCCGCGCCTGGTCGATGAACGCCTCGGAGAACCCGCTGCCTGGCTGCGCGGTGACACGGCGGTCCCCGTCGTGGAGGACGATCGCCACGCGGTCGGCGCCAAACAGGACACGCCCGTGGTCGCCCAAGTCCTGCGCCACGCCGTTGACGTCAAGGCGCGAAGCGAGGTCTGTGGCGACGCGGCGGAGCGCCTCCGACCGCCGCAGCCGGGCCGCCGCCTGCTCGGTGGCCCAAGCGCCGTGGATCAGCGTGGCCAACGTCCGGGCGATGGCCATGGCCAGCCGGCGGCCGTCGTCCGACCCCAGCTGCACGGCGCCTGCGATCACGAGCACGCCCCACGGCGACTCGCCGCCGCGGATCGACACCGCCAGCTCGTCGGTCCCGAGGCCAAGGACCGGTGAGGGGCCCGGCAGGCCCGGCAGGCCTGGCCGGGCGTGGACTGGCTCAGGCCCGCCCATCGCAAGCGCAAACGGGTCACGATCCGCGCCAACGCGTCGGACCACGGGCTCTCTGCCGCCCTCTGCGGCGCCCGCCCTGGCGACAAGCCCGCCCGGTCGCTGCTCCCAGACACCCACGAACGCAGCACCCGTGATGGTCCGGATCCTTCGGCACGCCTCATCGAGAGCCGAGTCCACGCCGCTCGGGAAGGAGGCGATCTCGGCGAGGTCCGCAAGCAGGTCCAGACCGGCGGGCGTATCGGCGAGGGTGGCCGCGGTCGTGGCACGGCGCAGGGGCCCAAGCGGCGCCTGCTCCGATGGGCTGCAGGGCTCGGCCTCCGCCGACGCGAGGAACCGCTGGAGATCGGCGAGCCGGTACCGGCGATCTCCGCGCTCATTGATGCGGATGTAGCGGAGCCTTCCGGCGTCGCTCCAGGTGCGCACGGTGTTGGGGTGCACGCCCAAGACGGCAGCGGCGCGCGCCACGGAGAGACTTGCATCACCGGGCCTGGCGGACCGGCTGGAGGTTCGGGTTGGACCGGCGGGTAGCGCAGACATCGCAGTCCGATGAATGTCCGCTACTTAACAGCGCTTGCCAATAGGCCGATTGGCGCATTTCGCCGCGGACTGCGTCAGCCGGTGGCTCCGAGCGTTGCTTCCGATCCAGATCAGGAGTCGGCAGGGCCTTTGGGCGCTGTGAAGCGCAGGTAGGCCGCGGTGATCGCCACGCTCGCGACGCCGACCAGCAGCACGAGGCCGATCGCCGCGCCTGGGTCGCCCACAAGGCCGGGACCCTGCCCCGAGCTCCGAGGATCGCCGACGGTTGCGCTGGTTGGCTCGGGTGAGGCGCTGAAGACGGCCGGTGCCCCGGCCAGCGCCACCGCGAGCCACAGCGCAACGAGCATGGCGCCAAACGCGGCGACGCGGCGACGGGACCTCACCGGAGCCCGCCGATCAGCGCCCAAGCCAGACCCGCACCGACTCCTGCCACACCCGCTGCGAGCAGCGCCGCCGCCGCCCGCGTGGTCCCGCGATGGCCTTCGGCCAGCACCCGCATCGCGTCGGCAGGCTCCATGGTCGTCAGGATCAGCGGCCGCCCCAGGCCAGCCCGGAGGATGGGGCCGCGGACGGGATCAGTGCTTGGCACGCCCAGCGCCAGCGCGTGGTCCACGGTGCTCAGCAGCTCCACCCGGAGCCGCGCAGGCGTTGCAGGAGGCGTTCCCTCTGGCACACGGTCCGCGATCTCGCCGGCCATCCCTTCGGACTCCCGCGCAACCACCACGAGCCCCACGTCGAGGGCCATCTCATCCACGCTGATTGCGGACAGCCCGCCGGCGACGGAGAACGGGACGACATCGCGCACGTCGGCCACGACGGTCCACGCACTGCGCCGTCCGGTCCGCAGGGCGAGGCGCGAGCGCCGCAGCACCAACGGGCGATCGTTCTCATCGAAGAATTCGGCGTCGCTGTCGATGCGGCCGCCCACGGCGACATACCGCTGCGCGCCAGACTCGGCGAGGCGGACGGCTTCTTCCACCGGGACCACCGGCGTGGCGGCGAGGATGCGTCCGATGCGGCCCCTCGGGCCGAGCTGGCGGAGGAGCACCCAGCCGGCGGCGAGCGCCGCAAGACCGGCAGCGATGAGGAAGAGGGGACTCACGGCCGGGATGATAGCCCGCGGCCGCAGCGCATCCGGGAATCAACAGGCCCGGAGGAACCTACTCGACACGTGGACCTTGATGTCATCGCCGCCATTAGTGTCGCTCAGCCCCTCCGGACCGTGATCCAACGTACTCGCGGCTGGCCGGTTGGGTCAACACCCTTGTCCACCAAACGAGTGCTGACGCGCCGACAAGTTGTGTACCGCGCGTCCACAAGCGTGTTGCGGGCGCCCAAACGCCGATCAGCGGGCGCCGCGCCCCGTGGCCGGATCAAGTGCCCGAATCTCGCCGGCGAAGCTCGTCAGGACCAGCTTGCCGCCGACCAGCTCGGCTGCCGCTACCACGTCGGAGTGGGCAACCCGCCAGGCGACTTCGCCGCTGGCCTCGATGGCGAAGGTCTCGATCTCGGCCTGCACCAGGATGTGCGCAAGACGTGACGAGCCCAGCACCACCACGACGGGTGACGCAGACCGGTGGTGCCAGCGCAGGGCGCCCGTCCGCGCTTCAAAGGCGTACACATGAAAGCCGTACTTGACGACCAGCAACCCCGCCGTGTCCCAGTAGAACCCGGCTGGCGCATCGCTGATGGTGGAGGCGAGACGTGCTGTCCACGCGCCCGCGGGGGACTCCACGCGCATCTCCGCTCGACAGCGCCGGTCCGGATCGGACCCGACGAGCGCGCCGTGGTCCTCGAGCGTGCCGCCGGTCTCGGTCAGCGCGAACACCGCCGCCGCAGACCCGCTCCCGGCCCAGCGCAGCGAGGCGCGAATGCCGCCGGGGAACGCGATGACGGCGTGGCTGACCTCGGTTGCCATCAGGATGGGCGGTGGACGGCGCGGGCTGGTCAGGCGCCAGCGGGCGGTTCGGCTGCCTGGGCGGCCTCGACGTCGGCGGCCCAGCGCACTTCGCAGATGGGCGCGACGTGGGCGTTCGACAGCATGCGCAAGGTGCCAGGCGGGACGGGGAACACCGCCGTGGAGGTTCCCGCGGCGGACCAGACCGTCTGGAAGCGGCCGAGGTCGGGGTCCATCACGACGCGGAGGCCGGCGGCATGACCGATGGGTGGGATCCCGCCGATCGTATAGCCGGTCAGCTCCTTGGCCTCAGCAGCCGTTGCGCGCCGGATATCGGGCTCACCGGTGACCGCGGCCAGACGGGCCAAGTCCACGCGATTGGGCCCTGACACCAGACACAGGACCGGCGCCAGGCCACCATCGTCCGCTCGACACACAAAGACCAGGGACTTCACGATCTGGCCAATCTCGGCCCCGACCGCCGCGGCCGCCTCTTCCGCGGTGTGGGTGCCCTCGGGGAAGACGTGGATGTCCAGGCGCACGCCCTTGCGCGCGGCAGCGTCCATGACGCGCTGAACTGCAGCGTGGAGCGGGGCTTCGGGCACGGCGCGGAGTTTACCGCAATCGAGGCCGTGGCCATGCCCACGCCCCCCCCGCCCAGTCCACGCCCGTGCCCGGTTCGCGGAAGGGCGAGTAGGATCGGCGTGATGGCACCTGCCCAACTCCTTCGCCCGACGCCCAGTTCCGCCGCAGGCCGGCATGCCCTCGTCGTTGCGGACGGCGACGTGCCCGCGCGCGACGCCCTCGATGCGGCTTGGCCTGGCTGGGACGCTGACGTTTTCGACGTGGTGGCTGCCGATGGCGGCTACACCCGCGCGCTGGGGCTGGGGCTGCGGCCGGATCTCCTCGTGGGCGACTTCGACTCGCTGCCGGCTGACGAGCTTGCCGCGGCCGCTGCCGACGGCGTGGCCCTTCTGCGCGCCGAGGTGGCGAAGGACGAGTCAGACGCAGAACTCGCGCTGCTTGCGGCGGTCCGGCGCGGGGCAACGCGGATCACGGTCTTGGGCGCATTTGGCGGCCCGCGGCTGGATCACGCCCTGGCGAACCTGTGGCTCCTCGCCCATCCTGCGCTGGCTGGCGTGGAGGTGGTCCTGCTTGACGGTGCCGCCCGCGCGCGCCTCCTGGGCGCTCCGGACGCGGTTGGCGCGCCCGTCACGCAGCTGCTTCCCGGCCCTGTTGGCGCCCTGGTCACGCTGCTCCCGTTTGGCGGCGACGCCCTCGGTGTGACGACCCGCGGGCTCCGCTACCCGCTCCACGGCGAGACGCTGCGGACAGGGCCGGCCCGCGGGCTCTCCAATGTCCGGGAGACCCCCGAAGCGGCTGTGGCCCTCGCAGCGGGGCAGCTGCTTATCGTGGAGGGCGCCCACGCCCGCGCCCGCGCCCGCGACGCCCCGGCCACCGTCTGGCGGCGACGCGGACTAGACTCGGCGCCATGAGCACCCCGCAAGCCGGTCAGCCGGCACCCGATCTCGCCCTCCCCGATGAGCACGGCGTCGCCCACCGCCTCGCTGACCGCAGCGGCTCCTGGACCGTCGTCTACTTCTACCCGGCTGACGACACCCCCGGCTGCAC
>JANYAA010000271.1 GCA_025355255.1 Chloroflexota bacterium
ATCTGGCGGGGGCGCGGCCAGGAGATCCCTGAGGCGTGGTACCGGCTGCCCGTCTTCTATTTCTCCAACACCTCCGAGCTGCGCGGTCCCGGGGAGGCGGTGTGGGCGCCGCAGAGCTCGCAGGAGCTGGACTACGAGCTCGAGGTCGGCGCCCTCATCGACACCCCCGTCGAGGACATGCCGCCTGAGCGGGGCGAAGAGGCGATCGGCGGTTACTTCGTGCTCAACGACTGGTCTGCCCGGGACCTCCAGCGTGACGAGACCGCAGTCCGCCTGGGGCCGGCGAAAGGCAAGGACTTCGCGACCTCGATGGGCCCGTGGCTGACGACCCCCGACGAGCTGGCCGATCGCCGCCAGCCCGGCTCGAAGGCGCCGGCCCTGACCATGACCGCCACCATCAGAACCGCGGACGGGCTTGTGGTGGAGACATCGAGAGGCTCGCTGGCGTCGATCCACCACGATTTCGGGGCGATGGTGGCTCGCGCCTCCGCCGACGTTCGCCTGCGGCCTGGCGACGTCATCGGCAGCGGCACCGTGGGAGGGGGCTGCCTGCTGGAGATCCGCGAAGCGACGCTCGCCCGCTATCTCGAGCCCGGCGACGAGGTGACCCTCGAGGTGGAGCGGCTCGGCCGGCTCGTGACCCCGATCATCGGCCGCGTCGCGAGCCCGTCCCACACCTGAGCCTGACGACAGGAGACCGTCCGTCCCATGTTCTACGCCGCTCGTGGCAGCATCCCGCCGACGCGCCACACCCAGCACCGAGCGCCCGACGGGAGCCTGTACGCGGAGGAGCTCTTCGGCGTCGAAGGGTTCACGGGCCGCAGCTCCCTCCTGTACCACCTCGCGCCGCCGACCCGAGTGACGCGGATCGAACCCCTGGGCCCGGTCACGATCGAGACCGCAGACGATGGCTCGCACCACCACCAGCTGGTCGACAGCTCCAGCCTCGAGCCGGCGAGGGACGCGATCTCGGGCCGCGTGCCGCTATTCCACAACGGCGACGTGGTGCTGGGCGTGGTACTCCCCGCGGCGGCGATGGAGCCCGGCATCTTCTACCGCAACGGCGAGGGCGACGAACTCCTGTTCGTCCACGAGGGGACGGGCACGCTGGCGACGAACTTCGGCGACCTGGCCTACCACCCGGGCGACTACCTCGTGCTGCCTATCGGCACGACCTGGCGACACGATCCCGACCCCGGCGTTCGCCAGCGGATGCTCTACCTCGAGTGCCCCTCGGAGCTCGAGGCGCCCCGTCGGTACCGCAACGAGTACGGCCAGCTCCTCGAGCACGCGCCGTATTCGCAGCGCGACATCCGGGTGCCTGAGTTCCGCCAGCCGAATCGCGAGGAGGGCGCCTTCACGGTCATTGTCCGGGCTCGCGGACGGCACACGGCCTACCAGTTCGCGACGCATCCGTTCGACGTCGTGGGCTGGGACGGGTTCCTGTGGCCGTTCGCCTTCGACATAGCCAACTTCCAGCCGATCACTGGCCGCGTCCACCAGCCGCCCCCGGTCCACCAGACATTCCAGGCCCGCAACTTCGTGGTCTGCTCGTTCGTGCCCCGCAAGTTCGACTATCACCCGCTGGCGATCCCGGCCCCCTACAACCACTCGAACATCAACAGCGACGAGGTCATCTACTACGTGGCCGGGAACTTCATGAGCCGGCGCGGAGTGGGGATCGCCTCCTTCACGCTCCACCCGGCGGGCATCCCGCATGGGCCGCACCCGGGAACCGTGGAGGCCTCGATCGGAAAGGAGGCCACCGAGGAGCTGGCCGTCATGGTGGACACCTTCCGGCCGCTCTCCCTGACCCGCCAGGCGGCAGAGCTCGAGAACCCGACCTATCCCTATACCTGGCTGGAGTCGACCCAAGCCGCCGAGGAGGCGGGTGAGCTTGCCGCCCGCGGGCCCGAGGCCTTCCCGGATTGAGACGCCCGAGGCGGCACGAGGTACCGGTGATGCACGTCGGACAGCACTGCGCCAACCCCCGAGCGGGCCGGCTCGCGACCAGGCAGGGCAGGAAATGAGCTTCGACCACCACGATCCGCAGGTCGTCCCGGACCCCGAGCGCGTCTTCGGGCCCATCCGCGAGGAGCATCCGGTCCTCCACTCGGATCGCTACGGGGGCTTCTGGCTGCTCACCCGCTATGACGACGTGTGTGCCGCCGCCGTGGACTACGAGGCGTTCACCTCGGCCGTCGCCGGCACGACGCTGATCCCGCCGACCCAGCCGCGCACCACCCCGCTGCTCCCGATCGAGCTGGACCCTCCCGAGCACACCCGGTATCGCGCGCTCGTGAACCCGATCTTCGCAAAGCCGCGCATCGACACCATGCGGCCTGCCTTCGAGGCGCTCGCGACGAGGCTGCTCGAGCGGTTCGCGCGCAACGGCGGCGGCGACGTGATGGCCGACTTCGCCTATCCGATGTCGCTCGGCTCGCTCGCCCGGCTCATGGACCTCCCCGAGGAGGACGAGCCGCTGTGGTTCGACTGGGTGGAGCGGATGTACTCGAACGCGCTGGGCGACACGGGTGACCAGGCCCGCGCCGTGCACGACGCCGAGGCTTACATCGACGCGCGGATCGCCGAGCGGCGGAGCGAGCCGCGGGACGACTTCCTCGGGATGCTGCTCCAGGCCGAGGTCGACGGACATCGCCTCTCCGACCCCGAGGTGCGCCAGTTCGGGATGCTGATGCTCCTCGCTGGTTACGAGACCACGTCGGGCGCGATGGGCATGAGCCTGCTGCACCTTGCCCAGCATTCAGAGCTGCGCGCCCAGCTCTTCGGCGACCCGGACCGGCTGGTCCACACCGCGGTCAACGAGCTGCTCCGGTTTGTGTCGCCCGTGCAGGTGTTCGGCCGCAACGCGGCGCGAGACATCGAGCTCCACGGCGCGACGATCCCGGCCGGCGACGTCGTGCTCCTGGCCTACGGGGCCGCGAACCACGACCCGCGTGCCTTCGAGCATCCCGAACGATGCCTGCTCGACCGGCACCCCAACCGCCACGTCGCCTTCGGTCACGGCCGGCACCTCTGCCTCGGCGCGAACCTCGCCAGGCTGGAACTGACGATCATGGTCGAGCAGTTCGCCGCCCGGTTCCCGGACTTCCAGCTGGACCCTGAGCGTCCGCCGACGTGGAAGCCGCGCGGCGACGTCCGCGCCCTGAGGTCCCTCCACCTGGTCGCCACGCCCAGGTGACGGGCGCTATCGCCCGACGCGACGCCGGCGGACGCCGCCGCGGCGGTTCGGCGCTTCCTCGAGCCCGTGGGCGCTGCTCCCGCACCAGCACGGCGGCCTGCGCCGTGGTACGG
>JANYAA010000273.1 GCA_025355255.1 Chloroflexota bacterium
CCGGCCACTAGCCGCCGCACGCTCCGAGGCGCCGCGCGCCCCGGCCGAATCGGCACTTTTCGCACCTAGTGAACAGGCTGGCGCCGCGGACGCGCCTGTGTTCACTCCTTGTGAAATATGGATGTTCCCAAGCCCTGAAACAGCCGGCAGTGGTGGCTTTGGGCCCGAATCGAGCCGATAGGTCCTTGATCAGGGGCGGCCTGTTCACTCCTTGTGAAAAGTGGCGGTGTCGAGCCTGGGCCGGGGCTAACCCTTGGCGGCGGTTGCGGCCAGCGCCGACTCCAGCGCCGCAACCTTGTCCAGAAGCGTGTTGAGAGCCGCATCCTGCTCCTTGAGGTGGCTCTGGATCTGGCCGGCCTCGTGGAACGTGGCGTCGGCGTCCTTGTAGGTCATCTCGGCCCGCTTGTCCGACGCCTTCGACAGGATGTTCTGGCCCACCATGATCACCGACAGCATCACCAGCTGGATGAACGTCTGGCTGACCCACTGCACCATCGCGAGCAGGTCGCCCGAACCCAGCGCGGACGGCAGCGCCACCAGCGCGAGCAGCGCGAAGGCATAGGCGCACCACATCGTCCCGACGACCGTGGTGAGCGTCAACGCGATCTTCCCATTGAAGCCCACGTGGCCGTCGGCGGCCTTCGGCGGCCCCGCAGCCTTCCGGCCCTCAACGCGCGGGTGGGGAACGTGCTCGTACGTGACGGCCATTACAACCTCCGCCGCCCGCACTGGTCCTGTCACGGCGTCACAGGATGGCGGGACCGCATGGCTCGGAATCTACGGCCGAGCCACCCATCGCGCACGGAATAGCCCGCGCTAGACTCGCCCGGATGGACACGACCACCCTCCCCGATGACATCGCGACTCAGCCGCGGCCAGACCCGCCTGCCGATCCTGAAGAACTTCGCATCCTCGAGGACCAACTCGCGCGCATGCGCGGGATGCTGTTCGGCTACTCGGAGCGCTTCTTCGAGCGGATCCGCACCTGGACCCTCGTGAGCCTTGCGCTGCTGCTTCTCTCCAATGCCAACATCGCCCGCGAGGCCGTCATCGGCGTGCCGTTCCTGGTCCCGTTCGCGTTCCTCGAGACGGGCTACCTCTTCTACTACACGGTCTTCGCCCGCCGCCATGCCGAGTACCTCGAGCGTGCCATCAACGCGCGCCTTGGCCGCGACGTCCTCGTTGCCCACACGCTTGAGGCGGCCTACTTCTACAAGCCCGACAGCGCCAAGATCGCTGCGATATCCCTGCGGCGTCCGTTTGGGATGATGAGCGTGATGACCATCGGCTACGCGATTGGAGCGGCCATGCTGTGGATCGCCGGGGAGGGGAGCCTCGCAAGCCTTGCCGGCGTGCTCCACGTGGGCTTCCTGAACTGGGAGCTGGGCGGACTCCTGGTTCCGGCCTCCTGGGTGTGGACCGTCGGGATTGCCCTGTACCTCGTGTGGACGTTCCTCGCCCGCCCCGACGAGAAGCGCCTCATCGCCGCACTCGATGCCGCGTATCGCGGCCCCGCCGGCGGCGGCCCCGCCCACGGCGGCTCAGCCCACTGACCGCTGACCCAGAGGACCTCCCAGTCATGACCAGCCACAAGGCCACCGCGGCCTCCAGCAGCCTCGGCGAGCGCGCGATGCGCTCCATGTTCCTGTCGATGTCGCACCGCCGCTCGCTTGGCAAGCTGGCCACCCGCATGCCGATCACCCGCTCGATGGTGCGGCGCTTCATCTCGGGCGAGACCCTCGACGAGGCGTTCCCGGCCATCGAGAAGCTGCGCGCTGCCGGGATGCGCACCACCGTGGACGTCCTGGGCGAGGCCGTGACCGCCGAAGCCGATGCGCGCGCGGCCGCGGCCCGCTACCTGACCGTCCTGGACGCGCTCGCAGCCCGCGGCGTGGACCGAAACGTGTCGCTCAAGCCCACCCAGATGGGCCTCGGGCTCTCCCCGGCGCTGGCGCGCGAGACCGTGGGCGCGATTGTGGCCAAGGCCGTCGAAACGGGCGCCTTTGTCCGCATCGACATGGAGGACCACCCCACTACCGACGCAACGCTTGACCTCTGGCGGTCGGTGCGGCCGGCGGGAGCGCTGGACGGACCGCTGGACGGCGGACCGGACGTGGGTCTGGTGATCCAGGCCGCCTTGCGCCGCAGTGAGGCGGACGTCGAGACGCTGATCGCGGAGGGGGCGCGGGTCAGGCTCTGCAAGGGCGCGTACAAGGAGCCGGCATCCGTCGCCTACCCCGACAAGGCTGACGTGGACGCCAGTTATGAGCGGCTGATGCTGCGGCTGATCCGCGCGGGCCGCTACCCGGGTCTCGCCACGCACGATGAGCGGCTGATCGCCCGCGCCACGGAGGTGGCGAAGGCGGAGGGCATCCCTGCAGACCGCTTCGAGTTCCAGATGCTCTTCGGCATCCGGCGCGACCTCCAGGAGAAGCTCGTGGCCGAGGGCTGGCGCGTCCGCGTCTACGTCCCCTTCGGGAGCCAGTGGTATCCGTACTTCATGCGCCGCCTGGCGGAGCGCCCGGCCAACGTCACGTTCCTGCTGAAGAACATGTGGCGGGATCGCGGTCGAAGTTGACGGCCGCGCGCCGCACCCGTCAACCCCCGGGAATCGAAAGAGCCGCCGGATAGGCCTCCGGCGGCTCTTCTGTGCTCAACCGGCAAGGGGCACCTCGCCGGCGGCGATCACCAGCGCTTTGCAGAGTCGATGACGACGATGGCCGCGGCGAGCGAGCCGAGGAACATCGTTGCGCGGTTGAGGTACCAGCGGAGCGTCGTCTTCATCCCGGTGTCCTGTGCTTGATCCCATCGCGAGATTGGGCAATCCCGCGCCGAATGGATCGCCAACGTACCCGGGACCTGGCCCGTTCGTGCATGACCCATTAGTACTGGTACCCCCAGTCCTATTGGGGCAGCCGTAAGGCGGAACGGTTGGCCATGGTGCGGTTGTGTGGGCTAGAGGCGTGTGTGGCGGCCCACCGCATGTTTGCGCCCCGGTTCCGGCATGATCCGCACATGAGTACTCCGTCCGCCTCCAACGTCTCGAGCCGCCCGCCGCGAGCCGACCTCCGCAGCCGGGTCCTTGCCGGCGAGTCCACGATCGGCGCGTGGGCGTCGCTGGGCTCCCTCACGTCAACCGAGCTGCTGGCGCGCACCGGTTTCGATTGGCTCGTCGTGGATCTCGAGCACGGTGTTGCCACCGAGGCGGAGCTGTACGCCCAACTGTTGGCCGTCCAGTCAACGCGGACGAGCGCGCTTGTCCGCGTTCAGTCCGCCGAGCGGATGCGCGTTGGGCGGGCGCTGGACAGCGGCGCGGACGGGCTGATGATCCCGCGCTTGGAGACCGAGGCCGAGGTGGCCGACACGGTGTCCTGGATGCGCTACCCGCCGGCTGGCATCCGGGGCCTCGCGCTTTCCACGCGCGGCGCGGGTATGGGCGCCCACACGCACGACACGGTGGCTGCGGAAATCAACCCGCGGATCACCGGCGTCTTCCAGATTGAGTCGCCGCTGGCCGTGGCGAATGCTTCCGCGATGGCTGCCATCGACGGCGTGGACGTGCTCTTCGTTGGGCCGGCGGATCTTTCGCACGCGATGGGCATCCCGGGCCGGTTTGACGAGCCCGCGTTCCTCGCCGCGCTGGACACCGTGGTGGCCGCGGCCCGCGCCCACGGCAAGGCGCCGGGCATCCTGCTCAAGGACGGGGCAACGGTCCCAGCGTATCGGGATCGCGGGTTCACGTTCATCGGCGTGGGCTCTGACAGCGGCTGGGTGACGGCGGGCGCAAAGGCGCAGCTGGCTGCCGCGAAGGCCGCGATGGCGGCGTAGCCCGGGCCTTCAGTTCCCAGGCCGTGGACTACAACGAGTCCTCGCCAAGGTGCACGGCCGGCCGGGGCATGGTGCCCGCGCCTTCGCCGTCGCGTCCGCCGCCCGTCTGCGACAGCAGCACACCCCCCAGGATCAGCGCCCCGCCCGCAAGCTGCACCGGGCTCAGCCGCTCGCCAAGCAGGATCCCCGCCACGGCGATGGTCCACAGCGGCTCCACCGTGGAGACGAGCGATGCCTGCGCCGCGCCGATCCGCTGTGAGCCCGCGTAGAACGCCTGCACGGCAATGAACCCAGCCACGACGCCGACGCCCAGGATGCCGGGCCACGCCGCCGCGGGCACGTCCGCGGGCAACACTGGGTGGCCGGTTGCCAGGTTCCACACCCAGTACACAACGCCGGTGGAGCTCAGCATCACCGCGCCGATCGCGGACGTCGTGGCGCCCCCGTCCGACCCGTGCCCAACGCTCTGGGACGTCTCGCCGCCAAGCCGGGCGGCCACGATGATCCAGATCGAGTAGAACAGCGGCGCCGCCACCACCAGGAGCACTGAGCCGATGGGCGGGGCCGTCGATGTGTCGATGCCGCCCACGGCCAGCGCGACGCCCGCAACGGCAATCCCCAGCGCCAGCCACGCGCGGTTGCCCTCCAGCGGGCGCCCAAGACGGAGGGCCAGAACCGCCACGACGGGTGGATACATGTAGACGATCAGCGCCGCCAGCGAGAGCGGCACCACGGCAATGCCTGCGAAGTACATGGCGGTGTTGGACACGTAGTACACGCCGAGGCCAACCGAGACCAGCACCGTGCGGCGCGACAGCGCACGAAAGGCTCGCCGCGACGATGGCCGCGCC
>JANYAA010000280.1 GCA_025355255.1 Chloroflexota bacterium
GAGCCGTCGGTGGCCCAGGCTGCTGAGGTGCCGCCACCTTCACCGCCACCGCCGCACGCATCTTCGGGTTCCGCGCGGCGTGTGCCGCCGCGGGCCTTGACCCTGACGCCATGCCCGTCATCGCGGGCGACGGCCAATTCGACGGCGGCGAGGCCGCGGGTCGGCGGCTCATCGCCGAGCACCCCGACGTCACCGGCGTCGTCTGCTACAACGACATGACGGCCATCGGTGTCATCGTGGGAGCTCGGGCCCTCGGCCGGTCGGTGCCCGGCGACATGAGCGTGATCGGCTGCGACGACATCGCGGTTGCCTCGTGGGTGTCCCCTGCCCTCACCACCGTTGCCCAGCAGAAGGGCCAGATGGGCAGGCTTGCCGTTGCGCACCTGATCCACGTCTTGGACAACCCTGATGAGACTCGCACACCCGACGTGGTCCGGCTCCCAATGCTGCTCCGCGAGCGGGAGACGACGGGTCCAGCGCCAACCGGCCACGCAAGGAGCTAGGCACGTGGCCTGCTGCCGCAGCCGGAACTGCGGGGACTTCGCGAACCTGGAGCCGGATGTCAGCGGCGTCCAGACCAAACCCGGCTTCCGGGCGGCCATGGCGGCCGCCCTCGTCCTGGAGGCCACCATGCGGACATGGGCCAGCGAGCGCTGGGAGCCCATGGCCTGCCAGGAGTGACCCGGATGATCCGCATCGCCAATGCGCCCTGCTCGTGGGGCGTGATTGAGAACGTCGCAGGTGAGACCAGCGGCTACGCCAAGGTGCTCGACGAGATGGCCGAGACTGGCTACATCGGTACCGAGCTTGGCGATTGGGGCTTCATGCCCACCGATCCCGGCGAGCTGCGCGCCGAACTCGCCAAGCGCAACCTCGCCATGCTCGCCTCCTTTGCCACGCCGTGGCTGCAGGATGCGTCCCGCCACCAGCAGGGCGCCGACGACGCGGTCCGCATCGGCAAGCTGCTCGCCGCGGTGGGCGATGCCAACAACATGATCGTTATTGGCAATGACCCCTACGGGAACCCGGTCCGCGGCCAGAACGCCGGGCGCATCACCCCCGAAATGGGAATGACCGACGACGAGTGGAAGGTCTTCGCCCGGGGCGCCAACGAGCTGGCACGGCGCGTCCGCGACGAGGCGGGCGTCCGCACGGTCATCCACCCGCACCTGGGCACGCTCATCGAAACCGGTGCGGAGGTTCGCCGCCTGCTGGACATGACGGACCCGTCGCTGCTGGGCGTCTGCCTTGACACGGGGCACTGGCGCTTCGGCACCGGCGAGGACCCGGTGGATGCGGTGCGCGAGTTTGGCGACCGCATCTGGCACATCCACTTCAAGGACGCCGATCCGGCCATCATGGCTGAGTCGGAGCGCCAGGGCTGGCACGGCCTCGAGTCCACCGGCCACGGGGTCTTCTGCGAATTGGGCAAGGGCTGCGTGAACTTCCCGGGTGTTCTGGCAGCGCTCAACGAGATTGGCTACAACGGCTGGATCGTTGTGGAGCAGGACGTGCTGCCCGGCATGGGGCATCCCAAGGAAAGCGCACGCCGCAATCGCGAGTATCTTCGCTCCATCGGCGTCTAGCTCTGGCGCCCGGTTGAGGGCGAGGAGGGTTCCGTGGCTGACAAGGTCAGGGTCGGCATCGTCGGCACCAGTTGGTGGGCCGACGCCATGTACCTGCCGCCGCTGTCACGGCACCCGCTTGCAGACGTGCGCGCGATCGTGGGCGGCTCGCGGCCGGACCACACCCGCGAGTTCGCGGCCAAGTGGAACATCCCGCACGCCTACGACTCGCTCGACGCGATGCTCGACGGCGAGGCGCTTGACGCGGTGCTGGTCCTGACCACCAACAAGACGCACGTGCCGGTGGCGCTGGCCGCCATCGAGCGCGGGCTCCACGTGCTCTGCGAGAAGCCGCTGGGCATGACCTCCGGTGAGGCGCGACGGGTGGCCGACGCCGCCGCCGCCAAAGGCCTCATCACGATGGTGCCGTTCACCTACCGGCACATGCCGGGCCTGCGCTGGATGCGCGAGCTGGTGGACCAGGGCTACATCGGCCAGCCGTACCACCTCAACTTCCGCTACTTCGCCTGGTACGCCCGCGACGGCAAGTACATGTGGCGGTTTGACCTTGACGAGGCGGGTTCCGGCGTGGCCGGTGATCTGGGCTCGCACTTTGCGTATCTCGCGCGCTGGTTCTTTGGCGAGGTTCGTGCCGTGACGGCCGTGTTTGGCCACAACGTGCCCCGCGATGCCCGGCCGGACGGCGCCCCGTACACGCAGACTGAGGACTCGGCAATCATCCTGCTGGAGTTTGAGAACGGCGCCACCGGCAACATCCACGTCTCGGCCATCGCGCATGAGCCCTCCGCCTTTGGGCAGCGCCACCAGATGGAGCTGCACGGCTCCGCGGGGACGCTGCACCACCTCAACGACTGGGACCGCGTCCAGCGCGTGGACGGCTCACAGCCGGGCGACAAAGGCATGCACGAGCTGCCGATCCCTGACCACATCTGGGGCGATGCCCGCCGCGACATGGTGCACGACACCTACAAGGACGTCTTCCGGCTGGGCGATTTCCAGTCGCGCGCCTTTGTCTCGGCCGTGGCGGCTGGGAAGCCCGCGTCGCCTGACTTTTCGGACGGGCTGGCTGTCCAGCGGATCATCGACGCGGCGGCGCTCTCAGCTGCCGAGGGCCGACGCGTGACCATCGCGGAGATCGTCGCCGGCGAGGGCTGAGCGCCCGGGCACGGCACCGCGCCGGGCAAGCAAGGAGCCGGTCCGGACCCGAAGGCCCTAGGACCGGCTCCCCGCGCTATGACCTCTGGGGGGTTACGAGTTGCCGGGGAAGACGAGGCTCAGCGGCCCCTGCTTGCCGGGCTCGGGCCACCGCTCGGTGACCATCTTCTGCTGGGTGAAGAAGCGGA
>JANYAA010000318.1 GCA_025355255.1 Chloroflexota bacterium
CCCCGGGCCCCGCCTCCGCCTGGTGGCGCGAAGCGGGCTGGTCGTTGTGACCCTTGCCGATGCGGTCTACCCATCGCGCCTGCGCTTGGTGGATCTCCCTCCGCCGGTGCTGTTTGTCCGTGGGGACCCGGCCGTGCTGGAGGCGCACCACCCCATCGCCGTCGTCGGGACGCGTCGGCCCACCGGCGTGGGACGGGCCACGGCTGCCAGAATTGCCGAGGGGCTCGCTGCAAGCGGTGTGGTCGTGGTGTCCGGGCTTGCCCTCGGCGTGGACGGCGCGGCCCATGCCGCGGCTGTCCGCGCAGGCGCCCCAACCGTCGCGGTGATCGGCGGCGGGCACGATCACCTCTATCCGGCCGCGCATCGGGGGCTCGCCGCGTTGATCGCCAGCGGCGGCGGCGCCGTCGTCAGCGAGTTTGCCCCGGACACCGCGCCCACGCGCGGCACGTTCCCGCGGCGCAACCGCATCATCAGCGGCCTGTCGGATGCGACCGTGGTGGTGGAGGCCGGCATTCGCAGCGGCGCCCTGACAACCGCGGCATGGGCCCTCGAGCAGGGCCGCGGCCTGTTCATCGTGCCAGGTCGCATGGACGACCCCGCGGTGGCCGGGTCGCTGGCATTCCTCCGCGAGGGTGGCCCGCAGGCCAAGATTGTGGTCGGCGTCGCCGAACTGCTCGAGGATCTGGACCTTCATGCGGATCCGGGTCTCCGGGATGCCCGCAGCACGGCCTGGGGGACTCCGCGAGGCGTACTAGGCCCGGCCGGCAGGGCGGTCCGGACGGCGCTTCTGGCCGGGGCTTCCGGTGTTGACGAGCTGGTGGCGGCGACCGAACTCCGTGGGGCGGTCATCCTAGGCGTGCTGACGACGCTTGAGGACCTCGGTCTGGTTGTGGAGACATTTGGGCGCTACCACCCTGCTGGAGAGTGGGCCGCGGCCGGTCGCCGAGTCCCGTTGAAAGCGGCACCGCGGGCGCCAACGCCAGCGTCATGAGCGCGCAGGCAGGCGGAGCTGTGGCGGAAGAGCGATGCGGAGCGCGTCACAAATGGTAGACGGCGCGCGCAGCCCGGTGCTACCCTGCGCCCGCTTGCAAATCTCTTGTGGCCACTCTGTCAGCACCTACCGACTCACGGGACGGGCGACGACCGACGAGCGTGGAGGCAGCCTGATGCGAAAGCTTGGCGATGCTCTGCTCATCGCGCCTGCCTTGGCGCTCCTTCTGCTGGCAGCCATCGGCGGGCAAGTCAGGCGAAGGCCGCTCATCGGCGTGGTTGCCGTGATCGCCATCGGCACGATGGCGTTGGTTGCGCTGCAGCGGCCGGTCCCGAGTGCCGCCACGCAGCCTACGATCATCCGCCCAGTGTCGGCGGAGCTGCTCGAGTCCGTCCGTACCGGCCACGGTCTGCGCGCGCCATTTACGGTCTCCTTTGATTCGGCGATGGACACGGCCAGCGTGGTGGGTGCACTGCGCATCAGCCCGGACTCGGCCGTGACGTTCTCATGGGATGCCGCGGGCAAGACCCTCACCGTGACGCCGATGGATGCGTGGATCGCGGGCACGCTCTACACGATCACCGTTGACACCTCGGCGCGTGGGGCGGACGGCGGGCAGTTGAGCATCCCCGTGCATGCCGTCATCCTGACCGCCGGCCAGGCTGCGGGCACCATCAGCGCCAGCAAGACCACCGGTGGCAAGGCGCGCCAGGATACGGCCTTCATCATCACGCTGGACCACCCGACAACCGTCGCGGCAGTGCAAGCCGCCCTCCTGATCGTGCCGCCGCTGCTCGGCGCTGTGGCTGCTGCCGATGCAGCTGGCGTCTTCACCTTCAGCCCTGACAGGACGCTCGCGCCGGGCACGACATACACGCTCACCCTGCCAAACCTTCACGATGTCAACGGCCTGCCCTTTGATCCTGTGCCAACGTTCACCATCGGCACGGCAACTGCGCCGCAGGTTGTGCGCTTCCGTCCGCTGGACGGCAGCAAGAGCATCGACCGCGTCACCGCGCTCTCCGTTCGATTCACCGCCGCCATGGACCGCACGACTACGGCTGCCGCATTTTCGGCGACCGCGGACGGCAAGGCACTGACCGGGAAGGTCTCGTGGGCCGAGAAGGACTCCGTCCTGATCTTCAACCCGGCCACCGCGCTGCCCTACGGAGCGGTCGTCGTGGTGAAGGTGGCCGATACCGCCACGTCAAAGGCGAT
Source organism: Chloroflexota bacterium (assembly GCA_025355255.1). Lineage (GTDB taxonomy): Bacteria > Chloroflexota > Limnocylindria > Limnocylindrales > CSP1-4 > CAIXZV01. The sequence continues at coordinate 2,210 of JANYAA010000318.1, forward strand.
GGCGCCGCTGGCGGCTGCCGACTCCGGGAAGTTCACCGTCGCGTCCAAGCCCCAGCCCAAGCCCCAGCCCAAGCCCCAGCCCAAGCCCCAGCCCAAGCCCCAGCCCAAGCCCCAGCCCCAGCCCCAGCCGATCGGACACTCGGGTGGCGGTGGTGCGGTGGCCGG
>JANYAA010000337.1 GCA_025355255.1 Chloroflexota bacterium
TCCATCCCGAGGATGAGCGCTATGCCGCGCTCATCGGCCGCCTCGTGCGCATCCCGTTTGTGGAGCGCGACGTGCCGATCATCGCCGACGACGTCGTGGATCGCGCCTTCGGGACCGGCGCCGTGAAGATCACGCCGGCGCACGACCACGACGATCACGAGACCGGTGTTCGGCACAACCTGCCGATGCCGACGATCCTGGACGACAGCGCCCACATCGCCAACTCGGGGACCCGCTATGACGGCCTCGAGCGCTACAAGGCGCGCGCCACCATCCTCGCGGCCCTCGCCGAGATGGGCGATCTCGAGGGCGAGCAGGACCACGAGATGGTCATCGGCCGCTGCCAGCGCAGCACGGACGCCGTGGAGCCGCGGCTCAAGACCCAGTGGTTTGTCCGGACCGCGCCCTTGGCCGCCGCCGCCCTCGCGGCAACGCGCAACGGACGAACCCAGATCCTCCCGGAGCGCTTTGAGAAGGTCTGGGAGCACTGGCTGACCACCATCCGCGACTGGAACGTGTCGCGCCAGCTCTGGTGGGGCCACCGGATCCCGGCCTGGTACTGCCCGGACGGCCACGCCACTGTGTCGGCGGAGATCGCGGGCCCGGAAGCCTGCGAGACCTGCGGCCGGCCCGCGGCGGACCTCCAGCAGGACAACGACATCTTTGACACGTGGTTCAGCAGCGGCCTGTGGCCGTTCTCGACGCTGGGCTGGCCCGACAACACGCAGGATCTCGCCCGCTTCTACCCGGGTTCGGTCATGGAGACCGGATACGACATCATCTTCTTCTGGGTGGCCCGGATGATGATGCTGGGCATCGAGATGCTGGGCGACGCGCCCTTCCACACCGTGTACCTGTCGGGCCTCATCCGGGACCCGTACGGCGCCAAGATGAGCAAGACCAAGGGGAACACGGTGGACCCGCTGGGCACCATCGACGAGCACGGCGCCGATGCGCTCCGCTTCGCCCTGGTCCATGGCGCCACGCCGGGCAACGACCAGCGCTTTGGCATGACCAAGGTGGAGAACGCCCGCAACTTTGGCAACAAGCTCTGGAACGCCACACGCTTTGTGCTTGGCGCGCGGCCGGCGAGCATCCCAGGTGGTTCCGCCCGCCAGACGCCCGATCCGGCGCGTCTTGGCCCGGCCGAGCGTTGGATCCTCTCGCGGGCCTCGGCCACGGTGGCGGCCGTTGACAAGGCGATGGCCGAGTACAGCTTTGGCGAGGTCACTCGTCTCGTGTACGACGCCGTGTGGGGCGAGTACTGCGACTGGGGGCTGGAGCTCGCGAAGGTTCGCTTGGGCGACGCCACGCTTCCGGATGCGGATCGCGAGGCCACCTGGTGGGCCCTCGCCACGGCGCTGGACACATACCTGCGGCTGCTGCACCCGGTGATGCCGTTCATCACGGAGCGCCTCTGGGGCGCGCTGCCGCACGCCGCTGCGGACCCGGACCTGCTGATCGTGGCTCGCTGGCCTGTGGCGGGGGAGCGCGACTTGGCTGCCGAAGCCGAAGTTGGCGCGCTGGTGGAGCTGGTGCGTGCCGTGCGCAACGCCCGGGCAGACGCCAAGCTGGAGCCCGCCGCGTGGCTGCGGCTGGACGTCTTTGTGGAGCCCGAGCTTGCTGCTGCTGCCGAGGCGCTTCGCCCCGCGCTGGAGCGTCTGGCCCGCGCCCGTCCGCTGCGCCTCCACGAGACCCGCGAGACGCTGCACGCGGCGTCCGCGTCTGCGGGGGGCTTGGCCGTGATCGCGGGTCCGGCCGAGGCCGTGGTGGGGGCGGGCACCGCTGCCGCCGATCCTGCCGCTGCCGAGGCCGATCGAGCCCGTCTGGAGAATGAGCTGGCCGAGGCCAATCGCCTCCTCGACATGGTCCGCGCGAGGACGGGCAACGAGGCCTTCATGGCTAAGGCGCCGCCGGCAGTTGTCGAGGGCGCCCGCGCCCGCGAGGCAGAGCTTGTTGACCAGGTTGCCCGGCTCCGCGAGCGCCTGACGCGATGAACAGCTCAACGCGCTGCTAGGATCACTCCAATGCCCATCTACGACTACCTCTGCACCGCCTGCGACCATCGCGCCGACATCCTCCACGGCATCAACGACCCCGGGCCGACGTTCTGTCCGTCCTGCGGCGCCGAGGCGACGATGCGCAAGCAGTTCGCCGCACCCGCCATCCACTTCAAGGGATCGGGCTGGGCGAAGAAGGATCGCGGCAGCTCCTCCGTGACCAAGGCCGCGGCCAAGTCAGGCGAAGGCGGCGTCAGCGGTGGCGATTCGAAGTCTGAGTCAGCGCCAGCGTCGTCGGCGTCCGGCAGCGACGGCGGATCGGGCGGATCGGGATCGTCGGGATCGTCGGGATCGTCGGGATCGTCGGGATCGTCGGACTCCGGCAGCACATCGAGCGGCGGGGACTGACCGTCATGCCGGCCACGGGTGACTGGATCACGCTCGCCGAGGCCGTTGACCTGCTCGCCGCAGCCGGCATCCAGGTTACGGCTGACACCATCGGCGACTGGGCACGGTCCGGCCGGCTGCTGACCATCAAGCTTGCCGGTCGCCGCTACGTCCGACGACATGATGTGCGGGCGCTTGTCGCCGTGCCCAAGCCTGCGCGCCATGACGACCCCGGACCAGGGCCGGGGCTGTTTGACGACCTCGGCTGAGGCACCGGCCCCTGCCCCGGCGCCGCTCAGGCCCGTGGGCCGGGCCGGCTGGGTGCGCAACGCTGCGGCCCGTGTTGTCGGGTGGACCATCGGTCGCCCCGCGGTTGTGGAGCTCCGGGCGGTGCTGGACGCGTACGACGGTGCCGGCGGCGGCCTTGCGTCAGGCGGTCTGGCGTACGCCGCGCTGGTGGCGCTGCTCCCGGGCATGCTGCTCGTGGTGAGCATCATGGGGCTGCTGCTGCCAAATCCGGCCAACCGGGCTGCGGTGGTGGCCGC
>JANYAA010000343.1 GCA_025355255.1 Chloroflexota bacterium
CGAGCGAGAGCAGTTGGAGGAGGTGGTTCTGGAGGAAGTCGCGGCTCGCGCCGGTTTCCTCGTAGAACGCGCCGCGCGCCTCGATGCCGATGGACTCCGCCACCGTGATCTGCACGTGGTCGATATGCCGGCGGTTCCAGATGGGCTCGAAGATGCCGTTGGCGAAGCGGAAGACGAGCAGGTTGCGGACGGTCTCCTTGCCCAGGTAGTGGTCGATGCGGTAGACCTGCCGCTCCCGGAAGACCTTGCCCACCTCGCGGTTGAGCTTGACGGCTGACTCCAGATCGCGGCCGAAGGGCTTCTCGATGACCACACGGCGCCAGCCGCCATCGTGTCGCTCATGATCCAGACCGGCTCGGCCCAGCTGGCCGACGATCTCGGCGAAGGCCGATGCCTGCGTGGCCAGGTAGTACAGCCGGTTGCCGCGGGTGCAGCGCTGGACGTCCATATCGTCGAGGCGCTCGCCAAGCGAGCTATACAGCGCAGGATCGTTAAAGTCGCCGCGGTGGTAGACGATGCGCTCTGCGAGCTCCGCCCACGCCACCTCGTCCACCGGCTGGACGCGCGAGAACGCGTCAAGGCTCGCCTTGAGGTCCGCGCGGATGGCCTCGTCCGTGTACGGGCGACGGCCCACGGCCACGATGACGAACTCGTGCGGCAGCAGGTGCGTGCGCCAGAGCTGGTACAGCGCCGGGACCACCTTGCGGTGGGCGAGGTCGCCGGTGGCGCCAAACAGCACGAAGACGCACGGGTCGGGCACGCGCTCCAGACGAAGCCCTTCGCGCAGCGGGTTGTCCAGCTGGCGGGTGGCGGACACGCGGCGGCGCGTCTCGGCGGCGAGGCGCAGATCGCGCATCGTGCGCGGGGCGTCCTTCCGCGTTGCCGGAGCTGGCGCGGGGACCGCGGGCGCCACCGTTTCGGGCGCAGGTGTCGTGGTCGCGGCTGCGGGTGCGCCGGATGCTGGCGCCGCCGCCTTGGCCTTCGCCATGGCTATTCGGTCTTGACCGCGTGGCCGCCAAACTCGTTGCGCAGCGCGGCGAGCACCTTGCCGCCGTACGAGTCGTCCTGGCGGGAGCGGAAGCGGGTCTGCAGGCTCAGCGTGATGATCGGCGCGGGGACGTCGTGGTCAATCGCCTCCTGGACTGTCCAGCGGCCCTCGCCAGAGTCCGCCACAAAGCCCTTGAGGTGCGCGAGATCCTGGCCCTGGCTCTTGAACGCGCGCGCCGCCAGCTCCAGCAGCCACGAGCGCACCACGGAGCCATGACCCCACAGGTCCGCAATCCCGGCCAGATCCAGCGTGTAGTCCGACGCGTGCATGATCTCAAAGCCTTCGGCGTACGCCTGCATCAGGCCGTACTCGATGCCGTTGTGGACCATCTTCACGTAGTGGCCGGCGCCCGGGCCGCCCACGTGCATGTAGCCGTCTTCCGGCGCGAGGGTGCGGAACACGGGCTCCAGGGGCTGCACAGCCGGGTCCTCGCCGCCAACCATCAGGCAGTAGCCAACCTGGAGGCCCCAGACGCCGCCGCTTGTGCCCGCATCGACGTACTGGATGCCCTTCGCGGCCAGCTCGCCGTGGCGGCGCACATCGTCATGGAAGTTGGTGTTGCCGCCGTCGATGATGGTGTCGCCGGGCTCCAGGTGCTCAAGCAGATCGGCAATCTGCGCCTCGGTGGCGTCGCCCGCCGGGACCATCACCCAGACCGCGCGCGGCTTCTCCAGCTTCTGCACCAACTCCGCAATGGAGTAGCTCGGCACGATGCCCAAATGCTCTGCTGCAAGCTCCGTGGTCTTCTCCGCCGTGCGGTTGAAGATCACGATCTCGTGGCCGTCGCGGACGAGGCGGCGGACCATGTTGGCGCCCATCCGGCCGAGCCCGATGAAGCCGATGCGCATGGCGGGTGTCTCCTGGTGGGTGGGGTTGGCACGTGGTGAGTGCGTCCGTGTTTCCCTTGAGCATAGGCCCGCCCCGGCGCGCATGGTGCCTTGCCCTTTGGTTGCGCTTCGCGCCTGGGCGCCCTTGTGGTTCAACGGGGCGCCAGCCTTCGCGGCTCACCCGGTGCGTCTCGGCGCGCACGCCCCGCGCGCGTGGCTCACCCGGTGCGCGATCGGTGCAGGACGGACGGCTGGGTGTCGTCCGCGCCGGTGCTCGAGACCTCGATGACCCACCGTGTGCCGATCTGCGCGTGATGACTCACTGGGTGAGCCGTCAGCGCGGCGCTCGTAGCGCTGCTGCCGAAGGTCAGCCCGCGGTGCTGCCCATCGAGCGCGCCTCGATCGCGAGGACTTTGCCCAGCCTGCGCACGTGGCGCGGCTCACCCGTGAAGCGCGCGCCAACGAAGGCGACCGCGCACTCCAAGGCGGGCTCGATGCCGATGACGCGCGCGCCCAACGCAAGGACGTTCATGTCGTCGTGCTCCACGCCCTGGTGCGCCGAGTACGTGTCGTGGCAGAGCCCCGCCCGCACGCCGCGCATCTTGTTGGCGGCGATCGACGCGCCCACGCCCGAGCCGCAGACCAGGATGCCGCGCTCGGCCGCGCCGGTCTGGAGCGCCTCGCCCAAGCGCTGGGCGAAGTCCGGGTAGTCGTCAAGCGGGTCTGACCCGTCGCCGCCCAGGTCCAGGAGCTCGTGCTCGCCGCCCGATGCGCCAGCGGCGCCGAGGACGCCCCGAAGCTTCGCGATCAGCTCGTCCTTGAAGGCCGCACCCGCGTGGTCGGCCGCAAACGCGATGCGCATGGATCCTCCCGCTCAGCCGGAGGTTGCGACGTGGTGGTGCTCGCCCGCAACCGGCGCATCAACACCCACGCGACCGGCCAGACCCTCGTGCACCACGCGGCGCCCGATCGCCGCCACGTTGGCGGCGGTGAAGCCAAAGGCCGTTGCCAAGGTGGCAGCCGGGGCAGAGGCGCCAAACCGGTCCAGCCCGAGGATCGCGCCCTCGTCGCCTGCGTACCGCTCCCAGCCAAGCGAGACGCCGGCCTCCACGGTCACGCGCTTTCGGATGGCCGGCGGCAGGACGCTGTCCCGGTACGCCTTGTCCTGCGCGTCAAAGCGCTCCCAGCACGGGAGACTCACCACTCGCGTGGGAATGCCGCCGCCTTCAAGCTGGTCGGCCGCGGAGACGCACAGCGCAAGCTCGGAGCCGGTCGCAACGAGGATCAGCTCCGGGCCGCTGCCGCCGGCCGCCTCGCGGACTACGTAGCCGCCGCGGCGCACGCCCTCGCGGGCCTTCTCGCGGGTGCCGGGGAGCGTGGGCAGCTTCTGGCGGGTGAATGCCAGCGCCACGGGGCCGGGCGCGGCACCTTCAAGCGAGGGACGCTCCACCGCCAGCGCCCAGGCCGCCGCGGCCTCGTTGCCGTCGCCCGGGCGGATGAACCAGAGGTTGGGGATGGCCCGCAGCGCCGCGTAGTGCTCCACGGGCTGGTGCGTGGGGCCGTCCTCACCCAGGAAGATGGAGTCGTGCGTCCAGACGTACGTGACGTGGAGGCCGGACAGCGCCGCCAGCCGCACGGCGCCGCGCATGTAGTCGCTGAACGTGAGGAACGTGGCGACGTACGGGACGAACCCGCCGTGGTACGCGATGCCGCTGGCGATGGCGCCCATGGCGTGCTCGCGGACGCCAAAGCGCAGGTTGCGCCCGGTGTGATCGGCCTCGAAGTGGTCGAGGCCAAGGGCCTTGACGTCGGTCAGGTTGGATTCGGACAGGTCAGCCGACCCGCCGAACAGCTCCGGGAGCGCCGCAGCCAGCGCCTGGATGGCGTCCTGGCTGGCGTTGCGGGTGGCAACTTCAGACCCGGTGTCCCAGTGCGGCAGCGCAACATCCCAATCGGCCGGCAGCACCCCGGCCAAGCGGCGGCGGAGCTCGGCAGCCTCGTCAGGATAGGCCAAGGTGTAGGCGTCGAGCCCCGTGGTCCACTCGGCCACGCGGGCCTGGCCCTCGCCCACGGCCCGCAGGAACAGCGTGGCGGCCTCGTCCGGGACAAAGAACGTCTTGTCCGGATCCCAGCCGTAGGCGATCTTCGTCAGCCGAACCTCGTCCACGCCAAGCGGCGCCCCGTGGGCCTTCTGCGTGTCCTGCTTGTTGGGGCTGCCGAAGCCGATGTGGGTGCGGACGGCGATGATCGAGGGCCGGTCGTCGGCCCTGGCGGCCTCGATGGCGGCCGAGATGGCATTGACGTCGTTGCCGTCCTGCACGCGCTGGTTGTGCCATTTGTA
>JANYAA010000348.1 GCA_025355255.1 Chloroflexota bacterium
CCCATCGCGATCGGGAACGCGACCGTGTTGTAGCCGACCGCCCAGATGAGGTTCTGCTTCATCTTCCGGACCGTCGCCCGCGACAGGGCGATGGCGCCGAGCACGTCGACGGGGTCGCTCTTCATCAGGACGATGTCTGCGGTCTCCACCGCGACGTCCGTGCCCGCGCCGATCGCGATGCCGACGTCGGCCTGCGCGAGCGCCGGCGCGTCGTTGATGCCGTCTCCCACCATCGCGACGAGCTTGTCCGTTCCCTGAAGCTCCCTCACCTTGTCCGCCTTCTGGCCAGGCAGCACGTCCGCGAAGACCGTGTCGAGCCCGAGTTGGGCCGCAATACGCTCCGCGGTCGCACGGTTGTCGCCGGTCAGCATCGCGACCTTGATGCCGAGGTTGTGCAGGCGCTCGATCGCCTCCTTCGCGCTCGGGCGGACGGCGTCGGCGATGGCGATGATGGCCCCCGCACTGCCGTCGACGGCGACCCTCACCACCGTCTGACCGGCGCCCTCCAGGGCAGCCGCTTGCGCTCCGAGGCTGCCGAAGTCGATCGCGCGGTCGCGCATGAGTTTGGCATTGCCGACGAGGACACCCCGGCCGTCGACCGTCGCCTCGATCCCGAGCCCGGGGACGGCGCTGAACGTCGTCGCGTCCACCAGCGTGAGCCGGCGCTCCAGTGCGGCTGCGATCACTGCCTGAGCGAGCGGGTGCTCGCTTGAGTTCTCGGCCGATGCGGCCAGCCGGAGGATGTCGTCGACACCCGCAGGATCTCCGGTGCCGACGATCTCAACCACCTTTGGCTGCCCCACCGTCAGCGTACCCGTCTTGTCGAAGATCACGACCCCGATCTTCGAGGCCTGCTCGAGCGCTGTCGCGTTCTTGAACAGGATCCCGTTGAGGGCGCCGAGCCCGGTGCCGACCATGATGGCCGTCGGGGTCGCCAGCCCGAGCGCGTCCGGGCAGGCGATGATCACGACGGTGATCGCCATTGTGAGCGCGAACACGACCGTGGCATTGCCGATCGTGAGCCAGCCGACGAGCGTCAGCAGGCCGAGGATCACGGCCGCGGCAACCAGCCACTGGGCTGCTCGATCGGCCAGGCGCTGGGCCGGTGCCTTCGAGTTCTGGGCGAGCTGGACGAGCTTGACGATCTGGGCGAGCGCCGTGTCCGCGCCAACCTTGGTGGCCGTGAAGCGGAACGTGCCCGTCTTGTTGATTGAGGCGCCGACGACGGTTGAGCCGACCGTCTTGTCAACCGGGACGCTCTCGCCCGTGATCATCGACTCGTCCACGCTGGACGCGCCTTCGACGACTACGCCGTCGACCGGGATCTTCTCGCCAGGCCGGATGAGCACGACATCATCGACCACGACCTCGGACGTGGGGACCGCAACGGTCGTGTCGCCCCGGATCACCGTCGCCATGGGCGGGGTGAGGTTGAGCAGGGATCTGATGGCGTCGGAAGCACCAGACCGCGCGCGCATTTCCAGCCAGTGGCCGAACAGCACGAAGGCCAGCAGCACGACCGCCGCCTCATAGAAGACCTCGCCCTTGAAGATGAAGGTCGCGGCGACGCTGAAAAGGTAGCCCGAGCCCACCGATAACGCGACGAGCACCGACATGTCGAGCGTGCGGTTGCGCAGGGCCCGCCACGCCCCGACGAAGAACATCTGTCCGCTCCAGGCCACGGCGGGCGTCGCCAAGAGAAACATCAGGATGTTGGCATCGATGCCCAGCGGTGTGGCAAGGCGGACGTTGAAAACCTCGGTTGCCAGCGGGGAGTAGAGGAAGATCGGCACGGCCAGCGCCAGCGCGACGATGAAGCGGGCCCGCAAATCGTGGACCATCTGCTCCATCGACATGCCCGCGCTGTGGCCCATGCCGTGCGCCATCTGGGCAAACTCGCCCGTGGCGGGCGCAGTGCCAGCGGGCGCCGCCATCGCGCGGCCACCGTGGTCCTGGTGTGGCGCCGGGATCGCCTGCGCGGTAGCACTTCCAGAGGCGATGGCGGCCACAGCATGGTGGCCACGGCTGTTGGTGGAACCGTGTGCATCTCCATGAGCGCCATGGGCGACGTTGCTGTCCGCAGCTGGGCGCTGGACAGCGATGCCGTGACTGGACGCGACGACCTCGCCGCCGCATGTGCAGCCGAACCGCTCGATGAGGCGACGGACCTCGTGCGATGCGAGGGCGACCTCGTTGTAGCGGACGGTCACGGTTTGGGTCACCGGGTTCGCATCGGCGCTCTGGATCCCGGGCTGGCGTCGCAGCCAGGCACCGAGGGCGCCAGCGGTACTGGCGCGCAGCAGGCCCGCCGCCTCAAACACGCCATCAATCATGTGGTGCTCCAATGTCGGCTGTCATCTGGACCGGTTGCGATTCTGGCGGACTGGCCTGAAGCGGACATGAGCGGCCGCTGAGAGGATCCTTCACAACACGGGGCCTGTTCCTTGGTGCGCCACGGGGCGCTGCCGCCG
>JANYAA010000352.1 GCA_025355255.1 Chloroflexota bacterium
ACGATGGCGGCTCGGAACTCGGTCACGGGGACACCGTGCCGCGCGAGCTCCGCACCCGTCTCGTGGCGGCTGGTCAGGTGATGCGAGAGGGCCGCGTCGTCGTTGCCGAGGCCGCCCAGATAGACGATGTGGCGGACGCCAGCCGCCAATGCGGCTTTGCCGAAGTTGGCGGCCGCCTGGAGGTCGCGCTCCGCGAAGCCCTCGGACGATGAGCCCATCGAGTGTGCGAGGTAGTACGCAACCTCAACGCCCTCAAGCGCCGGGGGCAGGGTCTCGGGCTCCAGCAGGTCGCCCTGGATGACCCTCGCCGTTGGGAAGCGCGTCGCCAACAGCCGCACGTTCCGTCCGAGCAGGACAAGCTCATGTCCACGCTCGATCAACAGCGGCGCCAGGCGCCCACCGACATAGCCGCTTGCGCCCACAACAAGGATCTTCATGCCCCTGAGCGTATCCCCTGCGCGGACGTCGAGGATCAGACGACTCTGGCAGTCGTGGCGTTCAAGCAGCGGCCCTCGCAACGGCGCAGGGTGCGGCTCTGGTGGGCGGTTCGGCCGCGCAAATCAGTGCCGACCAAACAGACGAATAGCCGCCTGCTCGGCGCCATCCGCTCAGGTTTAGCCCTCGTACCGGTCACGGGGAGGGCGCACCCGGAGCCGCGCTGTAGGCCCGGCCTGCCGCCTCGACGTAGATCGTGGCGTGATCCGTCGCGGTGGCCCTGTAGACGGCGATGCGCGTCGTCCCGCTGGTGGTCTCGGCCTGGAGGTCGCCGAGGTGCGCCGCAAGCCAGGGGAGCAGCGACGCCCCCGCGTCCTGTCCGAGCATGGCGCCCAGGAACCCGGCGAGGGGGCCAAGCGCGTCGCTCGGCGCGAGGACCGATTCGGACGCGGCGCCGCTAACGCTCGCCCACCCGTCTGCCAGCCCGCCGGCAGCATCGGTGACCACCGCGATGACGCGCGTGCGCCCGGACTCATCGACCTGCTGACACGTGCGGAGCGCGTAGCCGGGCGCCTTCGTCCTTGGCGCGGCGGCCGTGCACGTGTAGCCCTGGGTTTCGTAGTAGCCCGTGATGGCATCGGCCGTGAACGGGAAGCCACCCGCCGTCGTTGATGCGGAAGGGCCAGAGATCGCGGCCGATGACGAAGGCGCTATGGCGGTGGGCGCCAGCGAGGCCGACGCCAGAGAGGTCGGACCAAGGGTCACTCCGGTCGTTCCACATGCGGCAGTCAACAGCGCAGCCGCGATGCCGGCGATGCCGATCAGGATCCTGCCTGCTGCTGTGGACAACGAGTGCTCTCCTGGCGTGGCGCGACAGGTGGTGACCCGGGGCCCGGGCGATTGGCTCCCAGCATCGCTGCCAACGGTGCATCGCCGGGTGCCCCGATCGTCCGGAAGCTGCTGGCTCATTGGTTCGCCGCTCCACCGACTGCCGTGCGCACGTTCGCTCGCTCCCTACGGTGGGTGACCCCGTCTGGTACTAACCGCCGGTTGCTCCAAATACCGCCACGCGGTAAGGTGAATCACTGTCCTCCCTTACAGTAGGAGCCACCGTCCCCGACATCCGAGGTACCACATGAAGCGAATCGTCCCCACAATCATCCTCGCGGCCTCGCTGGTCGCCGCATCCGCCACGGGCGTCCTTGCTGCGCAGCCGACCGGCGTGACAGGTCATGGCGCTGAAGTCGCAGCCGTCGCTCAGGCCGTCACCTACGTGAGCGGTCAGGCACATGGTGCCGCGGTCTCCGCGATCGCGAAGACGCAGGGGGCGAAGATCTCCGCCCTTGCCAAGGGGCATGGTGCGGTCGCCTCGGCCGCCGGCAAGGCGAAGGGCGCTGCTGCTGCCGCCGCGGGCAGGGCCCACCAGCCCTAGGCATCTTCGCGAGCAACTCGACACAGGTGAGAGGCCTCCCGACGGGAGGCCTCTCTCGCTGTCCCGGGCCCTCGGCCGCCGCGTTTCCATGGGCGTCAGCCTCGACCATCGGCTCCTGCCGCCACACGTCGAGGGCTGGATCGATCAACAGCCCGGGTATGGGCGATGGGTGCGACGATGCGGCGGACCGCCGCCGAACCGATGTCCACTCCTCGGCCGGATCGGCGCCGCACCCGCGCTCCTGCTCGTCCTCGCCGTGCTGCTCGTGCTCGACGTCGCGGTCCCGGCTAATGACATCAGCCCCGAGATCTCCGCTCATGGGCGCGATCCGCGCGCTTCTGGGGCTCGGGGCCTCGGCCCCCTTGGGGGAGCGCAAGGCGACGACGGTTACGGCGCCGGTCACCAATAGGGCCTACGGCTGCCCGACCCGCAGCGCGCGCAGGCGCCGGAGCCGCCGGCGTCAGGGAGCTGGCGACGCCTTCTTGACCTGCCCTGGAGCGTTCTCCCGACCGTGGCCCCTGCCGGGCTTGCCGTCGGCCATCCAGTCCTTCCACCCCGGGTGCGTCTTGCCGACGACCCATGGCCCGCCCGCCCACGGTGGCTTTCCCGGCTCTCGTAGGGCCGTCCCATTGACCGTCTCGACATCAACCTCGGCCTCACCGGCGCGGATCGTTCCGACGACCGTGACCGACTTGCCGACGAAGCCCGCGAGCGGGTTCTTGTCGCCCCAGAACCACGGTGGCCCCGCAGAGATCGTCCAGGTCTTGCCGTCGACCGTCATCGTGAAGGCTGGGCGGCCCTCGCCGTCGGTCGCCTTCTGGACGGTGCCTTTGAGCGTGACGGCGGTCTCCGCGCCCTTATCGGCCTTGGCGGCCTTCGCGGATTTGCCCGACGTCGCGGCCGGCGACGGCGTCTCAGCCGCCAGCGGCGATGGGCTCGGAGACGGCGATGCCGCCAGCACGGGGATCGAGACTGTGACCACAGCCAGCCCGGCGATCAACGCCAAACCGACCCGGCGAGGCGGGCGTTTCATGCGGGCACTGTCCCGCGAGGACCTTGCATTCCAGATAGCGATGCATGGCGTGCGCTTGGTCCAGTCAGCGCGTTCGGCTTCATCACGATCCTCCACCTCACCGAGGTGATCCCATTCGGCCTCCCGTCGCCCCCAGTCGCAACGCAGCGCCCTTGACTATTGCCCCAACATGCGGGCATGACAGATGCAGCACGCGACGGGGCTCCGAGCGGTCCGCGGTTTCCCGCGTTACACGGGCGATCCCTGTTGGGCGTGGACATGTCCCTGCCCGGCGATTTCCCCGCTGATCGCACCTTGGCCGTCGTGGCCTTCAAGCAGTGGCATCAGGCGCAGGTGGACCGCTGGATCGCACGCGCCGTGGCGGCAGGGATACCGCCCTCCGTCCGGCTCGCAACTGGACCCCTGTCCACCGCTGTCGTCGAGGTGCCGGTCCTCTCCGCGGCATGGCGACCTGCCCGCCGGTTCATCGACGGCGGCATGACCGCGGGCATCGGCAACCCCGACATCCTGGCGCGGACGATCACGGTCTACACAAGCGTCAAGGCGTTTCAGCGATCGCTGGCGATCGCGGACAGCGAGGACGTTCATGCCCTCGTAGTGGCCAGAGACGGGGCGATCCTGGCGCGCGCGAGCGGCGAGCCCGACGACTCGTCATGGGTCGCCATCAGTGCGGCGCTGCTGGCTGGCTGATTCCGCGAAGTTCGAGACAGCCGGTCGAACGACAGCTGCACTAGGACCGACGCAGAAACGAGCGGTCACGCCACGCTCCCGTCGACCACAAGGCCCACGCCACAAGGATCGGCTGGAACAGCAGCCTCGCGGCGCGCGCGCCGTCGCTCGTGAGCCCAAAAGCGTCCACACGGTTCAGGTACTGGGAGATGTTGCCCGGGAAGATCGCAACGAAGAACGCCGCGGTCAGCCACCCCACCGCGATTCGATACCGCGGGAGGGCGATCAGGGCCGCTCCAAGTCCAAGCTCCACGACACCCGACCCGGCGATGACGACATCCTTGCTCACGGGCAGCCAGTCCGGGACCTGGGCACTGAACTCCGCACGCCCGAATGTGAGGTGGGCGACACCGGTGAACAGCAGGAACGTCCCAAGCGCCGCCCGAGCCACGATCCGCGGAGACAACAGATGGGACAGGGCGGAACCACTCACTCACCGACGCTACCACGACCTTGACACGAGGGGGCTACGGTGCCCGCTCGCGTGACACGCGAGGGTTCAGGGGCGCGGGGAACGTGACGGCCCGACGGGTTCGCTGTTGGGGACAACCTCAAGGGTTGGGAGGAAACTGGCGCGCCCGGACGAATTCGAACCCCCAGCAGCAACGCAGTGAGCTGGACTGGTACCTCGAAGTCGGCTGACGTCCGGAAGGCACGGTCGGAACGGGCTCTGCCGCGCGCGCAGGGCCTCCACGACTCCGGGGACCGGGCGTCCGCCTCCGCCTACTCATGAAGAAACCCCCGGTGGCGACGCCACCGGGGTTGGGAAGCGGTGTTCTCGCTGTTACGGGGTAACGGTGAAGCTTGTCATCGTGAAGGTGCCGGGGTTGCCGTCGAGGGCGATGCCACTCGCATAGCTGCCCGCGCTGCCGAACGACAGGCCAACCTGCTTGACGTTCGCCATCGCATGGGTGAACCCGTCGGATGGCGATACGGCCGGGTCTGTCCCGCCGACGCAGTTGGCTCCCGGGTGCGGGGTCGTGTCATTCGCCGCCTGGCCGCAGACGTTGGTCACGAGCCGGGTCATGATGTATCGGACCTTGCGCGGGCTCGAGGCCGATGGGCTCGTGAAGCGCCACCACGGTGGTGGAATCAGCATCGTGGACCCCGAGCGACTCGCCCAGCTCGTCGAGGTTGCGCTGCCGGAGGAGCCTCCGGCGCTCTGAGCAACGCAACCCGATCTGATCGCGACCGGTGAACTGGCGCCCCCGGACGGATTCGAACCGCCGACGCCAGCCTTAGGACGGCTGCGCTCTATCCACTGAGCTACGGGGGCGTGCGGACCGATCGTACCCGACGCGGCTAGCGATTGGGCGTGAGGAGCAGGCGGCCTCAGCCGGCGAGCTTCTTGTACTTCAGACGATGCGGCTGGTCGGCGGCGACGCCCAACTCCTTGTGGCGGAAGGCCTCGTAGTCCGTGACGTTGCCCTCGAAGTAGCGGACCTGGCTGTCACCCTCAAACGCGAGGATGTGGGTGGCGATGCGGTCTAAGAACCAGCGGTCGTGGCTGATGACGACCGCGCAGCCCGGGAAAGACTCAAGACCTGCCTCCAGCGCTCGGAGCGTGTCCACGTCCAGATCGTTGGTGGGCTCGTCCAGCAGCAGCACGTTGCCGCCTGACTGCAGGAGCTTGGCCAGATGGACGCGGTTG
>JANYAA010000358.1 GCA_025355255.1 Chloroflexota bacterium
CCACCGTGGTGGTCCTTGGAACTGCCGCCCTCCTTATGGGGGGGCGCGTGATCCAGCCGAGGCGCCGCTTGGACGCGCTGCCGAAAGGCCAGCGGCGCCTGGTCCCGGCGCCGGCGATGGTCTTGCTGCTTCTTCTGGTGCTGCTCTTCCCGCTGGCGATGGGATCTTTCTTCGCCCAGGTCATCGCGACGGTCGCGTTGTTCATCCTGCTGGGCCTGGGCCTGAACGTCACCCTCGGTCTGGCCGGCCTGCTGGACTTGGGCTTTGTCGCGTTCTATGCGGTTGGCGCGTACACCGTCGCCCTGCTGACCTCGCCCGGAGAGTTTGGCATTGCCCACCTGACGTTCTGGCAGGCGACCCCGTTCGCGGTCGTCATGGCGATGGGCTTCGCGATCTTTCTCGGCCTGCCGATCCTGCGCATCCGCGGTGACTATCTCGCCATCGCCACCCTTGGCTTTGGCGAGATCATCCGGATCCTGGTCGGCTCCGACCTGCTCAAGGGCGTGCTGGGCGGGCCGCAGGGGATCCTGAACATCCCCAAGCCCATTGCGGTTCCGCCGACAAGCTGGCTGGCGGGACCAATCCAGATCTACTACCTCGCGCTGGTGTTTGCCGCTTTGGTGGCCTTCGCGGCTTGGCGTCTGCGCGGGTCCCGACTTGGCAGATCCTGGATGGCGATCCGGGACGACGAGGACGTAGCCGAGGGCATGGGGGTCAACCTTGTCCAGACCAAGCTGCTCGCCTACATGATGGGTGGCGCATTCGCGGGCCTCGCGGGCGCCATCTCCGTTGCGTTGATCGGGTCGGTCTTCCCCACCAGCATCCAGCTCCAGCTCTCGATCAACGTCGTGGCGATCGTGGTGGTGGGCGGCATGGGCAGCATTCCTGGCGTTGTCCTAGGGGCGCTGGTGCTCGTCGGGCTGCCTGAGCTGTTCCGCGAGTTCTCGGACTACCGCCTGCTCTTCTACGGCATCGCCCTGATGGGCGTCATGATCTATCGACCCGAGGGACTGCTGCCGTCGCAGATCACCGCGCGTGAGCTGCACTCGGTGGACGCGCTCGTGGATGGCGACATAACGGAAGAGCCCGCAGCCGCAAGCGCACAGGGGTCGGCATCATGATCCTGCTCAAGGCAGACCAGGTGACCAAGCGGTTTGGCGGCCTGACCGCTGTCAGCAAGCTGGATTTCGAGATTGAGGAACACGCAATCGCGAGCGTCATCGGCCCCAACGGCGCCGGCAAGACGACGTTCTTCAACTGCCTGACCGGGTTCCTTCACGCCGAGGAAGGGACGATCATGTTTGACCGTCAGCCAATCCACGCCCTTCGCCCAGACGAGGTCGCCCACTACGGGATCTCGCGGACGTATCAGAACATCCGGCTCTTCAAGAGCATGACCGCCCTGGAGAACATCCTCGTCGGCCAGCACAACCACATGCGCGCCTCGTGGGTGGGCGGCATCGTGCGAACGAGGAGCCAGCGCCGAGAAGAGGCTGCCGCCCATTCGGAGGCGCAGCGACTGCTCGAGTATGTCGGACTCAAGGGACGCGGCGACAGCCTCGCCGTGAAGCTCCCGTATGGGGATCAGCGGCGACTCGAGGTGGCTCGTGCCCTCGCCAACAAGCCGCGCCTTCTCCTGCTGGATGAGCCGACGGCTGGCATGAACCCCTCCGAATCCCAGCGCATGACCGACTTCTTCCGCAAACTGCGCAGCGAGCTCGGGATCACCATCCTCCTCATCGAGCACGAGATGCGCGTCGTGATGGGTATATCCGACCGGGTCACCGTGCTGGACTACGGGATGAAGATCGCCGAGGGATCACCAAAGGAGATCCAGCAGGATCCGCGCGTGATCGAGGCCTATCTCGGGCGCGGGGATGATGAACCCGTCAGCACACAGGGTGACGCTGCCACAGTCGCGGCAGGCGCGTGATGACGACGCCGGTTCTGTCGGTCATCGACGTCCACACGTACTACGGCAGCATCCACGCTCTCAGCGGGATCTCGCTCGATGTCCACCAGGGTGAGATCGTTGCGCTGATTGGCGGCAATGGCGCCGGCAAGAGCACGACCCTCAACACCATCAGTGGATCGTGCCGCGGCGCAGTGGCCGGATTGAACTCCACGGCGACGATCTGGGGCAGTTCAAGGCGCACGAGATCACGGCAAAGGGCGTTGTCCAAGTCCCCGAGGGCCGTCGGATCTTCGCCCGGCTGACCGTCTTTGAGAACCTCAAGATGGGCGCGTACGTCGTGTCGGACAAGGCGGTCGTCGCCCAGCGGATCGACTCGGCGTTCGAGATGTTCCCGCGGCTGAAGGAGCGCCAAGGCCAGGTAGCCGGGACGCTCAGCGGTGGCGAGCAGCAGATGCTCGCCATGAGCCGCGCACTGATGTCGGACCCCAAGGTCCTGCTGCTGGACGAGCCGTCGATGGGGCTGGCGCCCCTGCTGGTGGACCAGATCTTCGACAAGATCCAGGAACTCCACGTGCGCGGGACAACGATCCTGTTGGTCGAGCAGAACGCCCGGAAGGCGCTGCAGATCGCCGACCGCGGCTACGTCATCGAGACTGGCCGCATTGTGCTCAGCGCAAACGCGGCCGACCTGCGCGAAAACGAGAGCGTGAAGAAGGCGTACCTCGGCATCGACTGATCGATGGAGCCGCGGCTTCCCGGGACCGCCATCAGGGCGAAGGGCCCCTAGCGCCGCGGCGGCTCCAGCATGATCTCGTAGGCGGCCCGGACCAGCATCACCGTCCCGACGACGGAGATCCAGAACCCGAACGCCCGATCCGGCAACAGCCCGGCAGGGGCCGCAAGCGTGTTCGGGATCCAGAGGAGCACGCCGATCACGGCCGCTACCGCCAACAGCGCAAACACCAGCCCGCGGTCAACCCCGGTGGGACGGTCGCGCGCGGCATAGGGCAGCGCCACCAGGGCGAGCGTGGCCAGGCCGGCGAGGAACGTCAGGATCCCGGAGCCGTCAAACGCCCGGTAGACCAGGGGGGTCAGACCGCCGTCGCCGCCCGCCCGATACCACGGCAGAACGCAGCCCACCACCAAGACAACCGCGGCGATGAACGCCAGGCGGCGACCGGAGCCAAGCGGATGGCGGTGCATCAGCCGAGCGAGCTGTAGACCTCGGGGCGCAGAACGCCCACGAAGCGCAGGTTGCGGTATCGCTCGCTGTAGTCCAGGCCGTAGCCCACGACAAACTGATCCGGGATCTCAAACCCCTGGTAGTCCACCGGGATCTCAACCAGACGCCGGGCCGGCTTGTCCAGCAGCGTGCAGATCTTGAGCGACGCCGGGTTCTTGCCGCGCAGGTACCGCACGAGGTAGTTGAGCGTGAGGCCCGTGTCGATGATGTCCTCGACCAGCAGCACGTCCTCGCCCGAGATGCTGGCGCTGAGGTCCTTGATGATGCGGACGAGGCCAGAGGACTCGGTGGCGGTGCCGCCGTACGAGCTGACCTCCATGAGGTCAATCCGGAGCGGCAGGGCGATCTGCCGCATCAGGTCCGCCATGAACGGCAGCGAGCCCTTGAGCACGCTGACCAGCGTCAGGTTCTTGCCCGCATAGTCAGCGGAGATCTTGCGGCCAAGCTCGGCCACGCGGGCGGCAATCTGCTCTTCTGTGAGCAGCACCTCGCCGATGTCGTTCGCGAGATCCACGGGTCGGCTCATGCTCGGGTGACCTGGGCCTCCAAAGGCGTGGGACTGGGCTGGCGTGCGTCAGCATGGATCATCGCGCAGGCGGTGTTGTGCTGCAGGGTACGCGGAGCGGCAGTCCCGCGGCAGGACAGGCTCATGCAGGCGCCGGTCCGGCAAAGGATGCGGCATCAACCCGCATGACGGCGGCGGTCCGGGCGGCAGATCGGCGGCGACGACCCCGTCGGCGGCCACGGCCAGCGCGGCCAGCATCGGGCGCAACGTGCGCCTCAGCCGCCACTTCGGCAGCCACCGCAGCCACGTCGGCATCTGCGCCGGCCATGCCATCAGCGGAAGCGCCAATGGCGGCGGCCGCAGGCTCCCGCGGCGGCGTAGCCTGACCCGTGGTGCCAGAGAGCTCGTCCAGCAGGCCCAGCCTGCCGAACTTGATCAGCAGCATGCGGAAGTCCCGGGCGTAGAACAGCTTGATCCGGACGTCGGGATACAGCTCGCGCAGCCGCCGCAGCTTGCGGTTCTTCTTGCGGACCAGCGTCTGCTTCAGCGTGGTCAGCTCCACGTACAGGTCGAGGTCCGGCAGGTAGAAGTCTGGCGAGAAGCTCTCGATCACAGCCCCGTCAAGGCTCCAGCCGATGGGGAACGTGTCCGGCTCGTACTGCCAGCGGACCTCGTAGAAGGACAGGATCCGCGCGAGCTCCGCCTCGGAGTGGTGGGCGAACGCCGGACGCATCGGATCGGCCTCAGCCTGGTTGTCCCCGAGGTTGCGGTGGTCCATGGAAGCCCAGTCTACCCGCCTCTGCTGCAGGCGGCTTGCCCCGAATGCTGATACCCCCATGGGGTATCATCGACGCATGGCCGACACCACCGCCAAGGGCACCGCCCGCACCACCGCCCCTGCAGTCCCAAACACAGGGCATGCCGGTCACTCGGGCGCGGGCGCACATGACACGTTCCGCCACAGCTACAGCAAGGACCGCACCCAACTGGTGCGCAGGCTGAGCCGCGTGGAGGGTCAAGTGCGGGGCATCGCGCGGATGATTGAGCGGGACGAGTACTGCGTGGACATCCTCCAGCAGACCGCCGCGCTCCGGGCCGCCGTGGACGCCATCTCCATCCTGATCCTTGAGGACCACGTCCAGGGCTGCGTGAGGACCGCCGCGGAGCGCGGAGACGCCGACAAGTACGTGGACGAGGTGATCGACGTCGTCCGGCGCACGCTTGGCCGGCCCGTCCGAGGCTCCGGCCGGACGGCGTAGCCGGTCCTGCGCGCCGCGCGGTCGCCGGGTTATCCACGAATTGGGCGGCGTGCTGCGAATCGTGGACAACCACCCTTGACCCGTCCGACACGGGAGCCTACCGTCCGCACTCCGCACACAGTGAGCGCGTCGGGGAGCGTCGTCCGCGAGGGGCACCGGGGAGACCCGGGCCAGAACCGGACGGACGGGGCCAGACCGGCTGACGCCGCAGGTGCGAACGATCGACGCCGGGAGCGGCTCCCGGGAGGGCATGGCACGCGACCACAGGAGGGTGCCGTGGACCAACCGAGACAACCGCTCCCGACGCGCGTTGCTGACACCTCAGAACTGCCCGCCGCGTATCACGCTGTGCTGGACGCGGCCCTGCCGCTGCTGGGCGCCGCGCTGCCGGATGGTGCCCGCGAGATCATCGACGGCCACATGCGCCTGCTGCTGGCGTGGACGGCGGCTGTCAACCTCACGGCCATCCGTGACCCGGAGGAAGCGGCACGCCTCCACGTGCTGGACAGCCTCGCCGCGTTGCCCCTGCTGCGCGCCCGCGGCGTGCGCCGCGTCCTGGACATCGGCAGCGGCGGCGGCTTTCCCGGGATCCCGCTGGCGGCCGCGCTCAGCGCGGACCGCACCCTGCTGGTGGACTCGGTGGGCAAGAAGGTCCGCTTCCTCACCACGGTGATTGCGGCGACGGGCCTGGCCGGGCGAGCCGCCGCCGAGGCGGCGAGGGCAGAGAGCCTGGCGCACACCCCGGGCGATCGCGGCGCGTGGCAGGCGGTGACAGCCCGGGCGGTCGCCTCCCTGGCAGAGCTCGTGGAGATCGGCCTGCCGCTGGTTGCCCCGGGCGGCGTCCTCATTGCCTGGAAGGCACGCGACCTTGACGCCGAGATGTCCGGGGCGAGGCCCGTGCTGCGGGCGCTCGGGGCCGGGCGTGTTGAGGTCATCGACGTGGGGCTGCCGGGGCTTGAAGGGCATCGGCTGGTGGTGGTGGAGGCTGGCGGCCCGGTGGATCCCCGTTACCCGCGAGACCCGGCCGAACGCCGGCGGCGACCGCTCTAGCCGTCGCTGCGCTACCCTCGAGATCCATGCTCATCCTGGTTCTGTCGGACATCCACGCCAACCTCGAGGCGCTCGACGCCGTCCTTGACGATGCCCCGGCGGTTGGGGAGACGTGGGTCATCGGCGACATCGTGGGCTACGGCCCCGAGCCCGACGAGGTGGTGGAGCGGCTGCGCGAGCGGGGCGTCATCGCCGTGCGCGGCAACCACGATGCGGCGGCGATTGGCGGCGACGAGATCGACTACTTCAACGAGGATGCCCGCCGGGCGATGCTCTGGACCCGAACCGTCATCTCGGACCGGACGCGCGCTTGGCTGACGGCCCTCCCGGAGCGCGTGGTGCGAGAGGGCTTCACGCTGGCCCACGGCAGCCCGCGCGATCCCATCTGGGAGTACGTAACCACCACGCCGGTGGCGCGCGCGTCGTTTGACGCCATGGCGACGGACCACGGCGTCATTGGGCACACGCACCGGCCCGCGGCGTACCTCAACGATGACGGCGTCATGAGCTTCATGACCCCGGCCGAGGGCTCGCAGCTGGTCTTCGGCACGCGGCGCGTGCTGCTCAACGCAGGCAGCGTCGGCCAGCCCCGTGACGGGATCAACACCGCAGCATGGATGACGCTGGACACCGAGGCCGGCACCGCCACCTGGCAGCGGAGCGCCTATGACATCGCGGCGGTGCAGGCGGCGATGCGCCGTGTGGCGCTCCCGGCGTTCCTGCGGGACCGTCTGGCGTACGGCGGATGAGCCGCGCCGGTCTGCGCCATCTCGCGAATGCGGCGGTTGTGCCGTATCGTCGCACCCTGCAACGCCACGCAGCCACGGCACGAGCCGCACACGAGGTCTCCCCGAGCTAGCCCATGATCGGTGGACGACGACCCATTCAGGGTCGCAAGCCTGCGGACCGTCGCGTCCGCGTGGAGCGACCCCACTCCGCGTACTTCCGGTACTCGGGCCCCGGCCAGCTTGTGGCAAAGCCGGCCGCCTCGACCCCGCGGACCGGCCTGGACCGCACCGTCCAGCGCTGGAAGGCCTGGCTGCTCGGCCGACCCCTCGCGAGCGAGGAGGAGATCGGCGAGCGTCTGCCGAAGAAGCTCGCCCTGCCGATCTTCAGCTCGGACGCAATCTCCTCCTCTGCTTATGCAACCGACGAGATCCTGCGCGTCCTGGTGCTTGCGGGCAGCGCGGCGTTGTTCATCTCAATCGACGTCGCCATCGCGATCGCAGTGCTGCTGACCGTGGTCTCCCTGTCGTACCGCCAAGTCTGCCGCGCCTACCCCTCAGGCGGGGGCGCCTATGTGGTGGCGCGTGAGAACCTCAGCCAGACCGCTGGCCTGATCGCTGCAGCAGCCCTCTTCATCGACTACATGATGACGGTGGCCGTCTCCACGGCGTCGGCGGTGTCACAGGCGTACTCGGTTTGGCCACAGCTCTACGACATCCGGATCGAGATCGCGATTGTGTCGATCGCGCTCATCACCGTGGCCAACCTGCGCGGCCTGCGGGAGGCGGGGAACATCTTCGCGATGCCAACCTACCTCTTTGTCGGGATGGCACTGCTGATGATCGGGCTTGGCTTGAGCCACATCATCGGGGGGACGGTTCCCCAACTGCCCGACCCGGCCGAAGTCATCAAGCCGCCCCAGACGCTGGAGCCGCTGGTGGGCATTACCGGGCTCATCCTGCTGTTGCGTGCCTTTGCGGGCGGTGCCGTTGCCCTGACCGGCGTAGAGGCGATCGCCAACGGGGTGCCCGCCTTCAAGCCACCCGAATCGAAGAATGCCGGCAACACGATGACGATGATGGCAATCCTGCTCGGCATCCTCTTCGTGGGCATCACGTTTGTGGGCAACCGGTTTGGCATCCAGCCCACCACCGAGGCTGGGCCAACCGCTATCGCGCAGGTGTCGTCGTCGGTGTTCGGCGCGGGCTCGCCGCTCTTCGTGCTGTTCCAGATCAGCACCGCGCTGATCCTGTTCCTGGCCGTCAACACCAGCTTCAACGCCTTCCCCCGCCTCGCCGCCATCCTCGCCGAAGACGGCTTCATGCCGCGCCAGTTCTCCCTTCGGGGCGACCGGCTCGCGTTCTCGTGGGGCATCGTGGTCCTCGCGGTGGTGGCGGCGCTCCTGCTCGTCGCCTTCCAGGGCGACGTCCACCTCCTGATCCCGCTCTATTCGGTGGGCGTGTTCGTCTGCTTCACGCTGTCGCAGGTGGGCATGGTCCGCCACTGGATCTCGTCCAAGGAATCGGGCTGGCAGTGGCGAATGGTCGTCAACGGCCTTGGCGCCGTCCTGACGTTTGTCGTCCTGATCGTGGTTGCGTCCATCAAGTTCGCGGCGGGCGCCTACCTCGTCATCATCCTCATACCCACACTCGTGATGCTGATGATGTTCATCCAGCGCCAGTACCAGGCATCCGCCAAGGCACTCGCCGTGCGCCCAGACTTCGTTGTGAGGCCGCCGGCCCGTGAAGAGCGGGCGATTGTCACCGTGCCCACGATCAACCGCGCCGTCGTGCGGGCCGTCAACGTGGCGAGGTCTATCGCAGACGATGTGATTGCCGTCTACATCAGCGACAACCCGGAGGCCTCCCGCGAGCTCCGCGAGCGCTGGGAGCGGCAGATCCCGGGTGTGCAGCTGGTCATCGTGGAGTCGCCATACCGTGCGCTCGCCGGGCCGCTGATGGCCTACCTCGACGTGCTGGACCGCGCTTGGCCGCCCGACAAGCCGGAGCCGGTGACCTTTGTGGTGGTGCCGGAGTACGTCGCCCTCCACTGGTGGGAGCGCATCCTGTACAACCAGTCGTCGCGGCGTCTCCGGGCCGTCCTGCTGGGCCGCCCGCACACGGTGGTGGTGGACGTCCCGTACCGGCGCGACGATCCGGACCGGTTCCACTATGACAACGAGCCGCACGCCGATCCGGGTGGCCCCGAGCCTGCGTCCTCAGAACCACCGGCGAACGAGAGCTGACCGCCGCTGCCAGCGGGGAGGGCAGCACACGGTGGTATCGTGACCCGGCGGGTCGGAACAACAGGGCTCCAAGAGGAGCGTCCCCGGCGCCGCACAGCATGGTGGAGGCGCAAGGTCCGTGGCCGACTCGACGACGACGCCACAGTTCAGGCGTGCGGTCGTGGCCCTCTCGGGCGGTCGAACTGACCGGCCCATCGTGGCGCTTGCTGCCGAGGTGGCGAAGACCGGCAAGGCTGAGCTGATCGGGGTGCACGTCGTGGAGATCGACTGGACCCAACCGCTCGATGCCGATGTGGCCGGCCGCTCCGAGTCCGCACAGCGCGTGCTGGACATCGCTGAGGCAACCGCCGAGGGAGCCCGCTACCGTCTCGAATGCGTGCTGCTGCAGGCGCGCGACGTCGGGGCGGCCATCGTTGACGAGGCTGTGGAGCGCGAGGCCGATCTCATCATCCTGGGCTTGCCGTTCCAGCGCCGATTCGGCGGCGACTTCACCATCGGCCGCACCATTCCGTACATCTTGAAGAACGCGCCCTGCGCGGTGTGGGTCGTCCGAGAGGCGATGCCCAAGGAGCATGCATGAAGGCCGTGATCGTCGGCTGCGGGCGCGTTGGCGCCGGTCTGGCTGACGCCCTGGATCGAGCCGGCTGGCAGGTGCTGATCCTGGACGTGTCGTCCACCGCGTTCGACAGGCTGCCAGCCACCTTCCGTGGCACCGCCCTGCGCGGTGACGGCACGGACGAGGACACGCTTCGCCGCGCCGGAGCCGAAGGCGCAGACCTCTTTCTGGCCCTGACCGAGGGGGACAACCGCAACATCATGGCTGCGCAGTTGGGCATCGAGGACCTAGGGGCCGCGAAGACCGTCGCCAAGATCAACGACCCAGTGCGCGCCGAGGCCTATGCCCACTTGGGCATCGCCACCATGTGCCGCACCAACCTGATGACCACCGCGGTGCTTGGCTTCCTCGGCCAGGCGCTGCCGGACCAGCCCGGCATCTATGTGCCCGAGCGTGCGCACACGCATGCGTCGGATGCCGCGGCAGCGGAGGCCTGATCGATGTTCGTGCTGGTGGTGGGTGGCGGCAAGGTCGGGTACTACCTGACCAAGGAGTTGATCCAGTCGGGCCACGAGGTGGTCCTGATGGAGAAG
>JANYAA010000389.1 GCA_025355255.1 Chloroflexota bacterium
GGCCCGAGCATGCTCAGGAGGGCTGGCAGGAATGTCAGCGCAAAGAACAGGCTGGCGAAGACCGTCAGCATCCCGCCGATGCCGAAGGACCGCAGGGCGGGGGCGTCAAACGCCATGAGCCCCGACAGGCCCGCGGCAACCGCGATGCCCGAGAACGTGACCGCCTTGCCCGACGTGGCCACCGCGATCGTCACGGCATCGCCTACGGTGCGGCCGCGGCGCAGCTCCTCGCGGAATCGGCTGGTCATGAACAGCGAGTAGTCGATGGCCAGCGAGAGCCCAAGCATCGTAGAAATGTTCTGTACAAAGATGCTCAACTGGACATGCTGGCCCACAAGCCACACAAGCGCGAGCGTGGTGGGGATGGCCAGGCCGGCCACCAGCAGCGGCATCGCTGAAGCAACAAGCGAGCCGAACACCAGGATCAGGACGATCGCGGCCAGCGGGAGCGAGATGGACTCCGCCTGGCGCAGGTCCGCCTCAGACTGCGAGGCGGTGTCACGTGTAAACGGCGCGTAGCCGCTCATCTGCATGGTGATGCCGTTGCCGGGCTTCTGGGCCTCCGTGGTGAAGCGGTCAAGCAGCGCGACGGACGCCTCGTCGGTCACCTTAAGCCCGGCCACGACATAGCAGCCGGTCCCGTCCGTGGTGATGAACGTCTTGAGCCGAGTTTCCGCGTAGCCAACCACCTGCGCGACGTCGGGGTCTGCGCGCAGGCTCATAACTGACGCCGCAACCTGTGTTTGGAACGCTGGGCTGGTGGCGTCGGATCCCGCAGGGCCAAGGAACACGAGCACCAGCGACGACTGGCCTTGGCCGAACTCCGACGCCAGGCGCTGCTGGACGGCGTTGGACTCGGAGTGCGGGTCCAGCCAACCGCCGGCGGTGAGCACATCGGTGGACTTGCCGGCGACGGATGCGGCAGCGGCGCCCAAGGCAAGGGCCAAACCGAGGATCAGCCGGCGATGCCGGTACACGAAGGCGCCCCAGCGGCTGAACATCACGGCTCCAAACGGGACCGATGCGTGGGAACGCCGCACTCGGGATGGTTGGCAGGGAGGATCATATGGCCGTGACGGGTTGCTGCCGTCCGCCGCTGGGCCCCATGTGACACTGCCGAGAGGACGCAACTGATGGCGCACGTGATGACGGTCCTTGGCCCAGTTGACCCGTCCAGCCTCGGCTTCACGCTCCCGCACGAGCACACACAGTGCGCGCTCTGGCACATCCAGAACCGCTGGGACTACTGGGAGCTCACGGCGGACGAGCCGGTGATCCTCGAGGAGCTGCGGCTCTACCGCGAGGCTGGCGGCGTGACGCTGGTGGATGTGACGCCGCCGTGCATCGGCCGGGACCCGCTCTGGATCAAGCGGCTGGCGGAGCAGAGCGGCCTGAACATCGTGATGGGCGGCGGCTGGTATCGGACGGCGTATTACAAGCCCGAGGTGCTGATCGAGCGCCGCTCCGTGGACTCGCTGGCGGAGGAGCTGGTCCATGACGCCACGGTTGGCGTGGGTGAGACCGGCATCCGGATTGGGATCCTGGGCGAGATCGGGACGGACAAGCCGTGGATGACGCCGAGCGAGGAGCGCGTCCACCGGGCGGTGGCGCGGGCGTCGCGGCGGACGGGGCTGGCAATCACCACGCATGCGGTGATGTCCGATGTGGGTGCCTGGCAGCTGGACGTGTTTGAGGAGGAGGGGGCGGACCCCGGGCGCGTGGTCATCGGCCATGCTGACAGCTACCCCAACCTTGACCATTACCTGCACCTGATCAGCCGCGGCGCGTCGCTTGAGTTTGACTTTCTAGGCATGTCCTTCACGCCCACGGAGAAGTACGGCGAGGGCCGGACGGTCGAACTGCTGCTGGAGCTGCTGCACCGCGGCCACGGCGACCGCGTGCTGCTCAGCCACGACGTCTGCCACAACAGCCAACTGCGCCGCTACGAGGGCAACGGCTACACGTACCTGCACACAACGTTCCTGCCCCGGCTGCGGGAGGCGGGCGTCTCGGAGGCGGAGATCGAGCAGCTCACCGTGCGCAACCCGCGGCGGGTGCTGACGATCTCGTAGCTGCGACCCGGCCCCAAACTCAGAACGGCCGGTCCGGGCGAACCCAGACCGGCCGTTGCGGAGCGCGAGAGGTCAGGCGAGCTTCGCGTCCACCGAGAGCGCGACGTTGCCCTTGAGGGCGCTCGAGATGGGGCAGCCCTCCTTGGCGTTGTTCGCAAGCTCCGCGAACTTCGCCTGGTCGATGCCGGGGACCGTGCCAACCACGGTCAGGTCGGACTTGGTGATCCGCCAGCCGGCGTCGGTCTTGTCAAACGTGATCGCGCACTTCACGGCCAGCTTGGTGGCCGGCGTGCTGTTGCGGGCGAGCTGGCCCGAGAAGGCCATCGAGAAGCAGGCGGCGTGCGCCGACGCGACGAGCTCCTCGGGGCTGGTGCGCCCGTTGTGCTCCTCGGTCCGCGACGCCCAGGTCACGGGCATGCGCGCGAAGGCGCCAGACGACACGTAGTCGATAGAGCCATTGCCGCTCATGAGGTCGCCGTTCCAGGTGGCCTCGGCAAATCTGGTAATCGCCATGGTGGTTGCTCCTTGCAGTTCGCGTAGACCTCTAGGGTGCCACGCGGCCGCTAATCGGGGATGCGCCGAGGTCGCCCCAACGGCCTCCATCGCCTACCATCCGCCCGTGCCCACCGCCTATCGCGCCGTCTCGGCCGCCGTTGCCCGGCGCTATCTGGCAGCCCACCACTTGCTTGCGCCGCCGCGTTCCCTGCCCGCGGAGCCGGCGTCGGTCATGCGCGTCATCGACCGGCTTGGGTCGCTGCAGTTCGATCCGCTTGAGGTGGCCGGCCGCAACCACGACCTCGTGCTGCTAGCGCGCGTGGCGGGCTATCGGCGGTCGTGGACGGACGACCTCCTGTACCGGGACCGGGTGCTGTACGAGACGTACAACAAGATGTTCTCAATCGTGCCCACGGCGGAGTTGCCCTGGTACCGCATCACCTGGGACCGATCCACGCTGCGCCACGAGGGTGAGGCCTTCGACACGCATGCGCCGCTTGTGGAGGAGCTGCTCGCGCGGATCCGCGATGCGGGTCCCACCTCGTCGCTCGACATCGGGGCCCGCGCGGCCATCGACTGGTACTGGCGACCCACAAACCAGGTTCGGGCGCTGCTGGAGGCCATGGCCGAGTCAGGTGTCTTGGCGATCGCGCGCCGCAAAGGCAACCAGCGCTACTACGACCTTGTCGAGCGGCTCTTTCCTGCCGAACTGCTGGCGCAGCGCATCCCCGAGCGCGAGCAGCTGCTGCACAAGCTGCGCTCCCGCTACCGCGCCCACGGTCTGCTGGGCGCCACCGGCGAGTACACGCTGTGGGCCGGTACGGGCTCGGCCGTGGAGCGGACGACGCTGCGCGAGGAGCTGGTGGCCACGGAGGCCATCGTTCCGGTGGAAGTTGAGGGCCTGAGGGGCGTGCGGTTTGTGCCGGTGGAGGCGCTGCCCGAGCTGGATGAGGCGGACGCGGCGGTTGCCGCGGGTGCGCCAGCGATCAGCGGCGCTGCGTTCATCGCGCCGCTTGACCCGCTGGTGTGGGACCGCGACCTGCTTGCTGCCCTCTACGGGTTTGACTACCGCTGGGAGGTCTACGTCCCGGCCGAGAAGCGGCGCTTTGGCTACTACGTCCTGCCGCTGTTCTTCGGCGACCGGTTTGTTGGCCGGATTGAGCCACGCATTGACCGCAAGGCGCGCACCCTCCGCATCCTGGGCCTGTGGTGGGAGGACGGCTTCGACCCGCTGGACGGCGCGCATGGCGATTTCGCCGGCGCATTCGCCGACGCGGTCCGGGCGCACATGGCATTTGCGGACCTGGCCAAGGTGTCGCTGCCCCGAACCGCCGCGCACCGGACGTTTGCGGCCGCCGTCCGCTCGCGATTGGCGGCGCGCGCAG
>JANYAA010000392.1 GCA_025355255.1 Chloroflexota bacterium
CGCCCGAGCAGTCCGTGCAGATCCGGGAGCTCAGCCATGGCACTGGTGCCACGCTGGCAGGGCTGCTGCTGGAACCAGAGGCCGTGCGCTACTACCCGCAGCCCGGCGGCTCGCCCGGATCAACGCTGGCTGCCCATCTGCTCGGCTTCGTCAACCGCGCGGGCGCCGGGCAGTACGGCGTTGAGCAGTACTACCAGGACGCCCTCGCCGGCACGCCGACCACCTGGTCCGCGGAGCACGACTCACTGGGCAACACGGTTCCCGACACTGCCCATGTGGTGGAGCAGGGGAGCGCAGGCCAGGACCTGACGCTCACGATTGACGCCGGACTGCAGGTGGCCGTGGAGCAGGAGATCCTCTCGGCCTGGATCGCGGACCGGGCGAAGAGCGTCTCAGCGATGGTCATGGACCCGTACACGGGCGAGGTGTACGCCTATGCCTCGTATCCCTCCTATGACGCCAACGCCTACCAGTCCATCGCCGGGCGCAACCCGGCAGTGTTCACCGACCCCATGGCGTCCGGCGTCTACGAGCCTGGATCTGTGTTCAAGATGCTGACCGCGCAGGCCGCGCTTGGGACCGGGGTGCTTGCGCTCAATACGCCCGTGAAGGACCAGGTGAAGCTGACGCTTGACCACGGCAGGTCGATTGTCCAGAACGCCGACCACAGGGCGCGGCCGCATCTGACGTTCGCCGACGCCATCGCGTACTCGCGCAACGTGGTGGCGAGCATGACGGCGCTCCGGCTGGGCAATACCACGGCGGCCGCCGCAGCCAAGCTGTATTCGACGTGGATCACGATGGGCTTTGGGCGCCGGACGGGCATCGATGTGGCCGGCGAGACCGCTGGCATCGTCCGCGATCCGGCCAAGGTGGCCTACCGGCAGATCGACGTCGCCAATGGCTCGTTTGGCCAGGGCGTAGCCGTCACGCCCATCCAGCTTGCCCAGGCCTTCGCCGCCATGGTGAACGGCGGCACGCTGATCCAGCCGCATGTCGTGCGCTCCGTAGGCAACGTGGAGAGGCAGGGTGTCAACCGCGGGCGCGTCATGACGCCGGAGCTGTCCGGCCAGCTGGTCACCCTCATGCAGCACGTCACATCCACCGTGCCGCTGTACCGCAGCCGGACGCAGATCCCGGGCTACGAGGTGGGCGGCAAGACCGGCACCGCGCAGATCTGGGACCCCAAGACGAGCAACTGGAAGTCGCTGGACTTCAACTACTCCTTCGCGGGC
The DNA here is from genome assembly GCA_025355255.1 of Chloroflexota bacterium. Classification (GTDB taxonomy): domain Bacteria; phylum Chloroflexota; class Limnocylindria; order Limnocylindrales; family CSP1-4; genus CAIXZV01. The sequence continues at coordinate 1,236 of JANYAA010000392.1, forward strand.
TACATCGCGCGTACGCCGGGCAAGCCTGACCTTGTGATCGTCGTGCGGATTGAGGAGGCCACGCCGACGGTGGCACGCCAGGGCGACATCGAGCTGCCGGTGTACTCGTTTGAGCTGTTCCGCCGGATCGCCCATGACGCCATCACCACGCCCAACTTGATCCCGGACGATCGCGCTATGCCGGCCCCGGCCGAGGTTGCGCCGTGACCAGCCAGACCGCCCTCACGGCTCTGACCGCGGACGACCTCGTGGCCGCGAGCGGGGGCCAGCTGCTGCGCCGAGGCTCGCGCTCCTGCCGCCACGGCGCCGTTGACTCGCGCCAGATGGCTCCGGGGGCGCTGTTCGTCGCCCTGCCCGGCGAGCGGACGGACGGTCACCGCTACCTGCCCGAGGCCGCCGCGGCTGGAGCTGCGGCGTTCCTGGTTTCGCGCCTGCCCGATCCCAGTCTCGGTGAAGCATCGCTCGACGACCTCGGCGACGTCACGGTGGTCCTCGTGCCTGACACGCTGCGCGCGCTGCATGCGGTTGCCGCAGCGTGGCGTCGCCGCTTTGCGCCGGTGGTGGTGGGGATCACGGGGAGCATCGCCAAGACGTCCACCAAGGAGGCGGTTGCGGCTGTGCTGAGCGGCAGCTTCGCCACGCTCAAGTCCGAGGGCAACCGGAACAACGAGGTTGGCTTGCCGCTGACCGTGCTGGACCTGGGCCCGGAGCACACGGCCGCCGTCCTGGAGATGGGCATGTACGCCGCTGGCGAGATCCGCGACCTTGCGGCCATTGGGCAGCCGTCCATCGGCATCGTGACGGCTGTGGCGCCGGTCCACCTGTCACGCATGGGGACGATTGAGGCCATCGAGAACGCCAAGGCCGAGCTGGTGGAGGCGCTGCCGGCCGCTGGCGACGGTGGCGTTGCCATCCTGAACGCGGATGACCCGCGGGTCATCCGCATGGCCAGGCGAACGCGCGCCCGTGTGATCACCTACGGCTTCGCTCCGGACGCCGACGTTCGCGCCGATGACGTCGTGTCGGCGGGCTTCGGCGGCATGCGCTTCAGGCTGGTGACGCCTGCTGGGTCCCGCGGTGTGGCGATCGCCGCGCTGGGCCGTCTGGCGGTGCATAACGCGCTGGCCGGCGCCGCAGCAGGGCTGGCCGCGGGCATGGCGCTTGACGCCATCGTGCCGGGTCTCGTGGCCGGCACCTCCGCGCCGCACCGATCCGTCGTGATCCGCGCGGGCGGGCTGGCCATCCTAGACGACGCCTACAACGCGTCGCCGGGCTCCGTTCGCGCGGCGCTGGATCTGCTTTCGGGGCTGCCCGGGCGTCGTGTCGCGGTGCTGGGCGAGATGCGCGAGCTTGGCTCGGAACACGACGCCGGTCACCACGCGGTTGGTGAGGCGGCGGCTCGGGTGGTTGACCTGCTGGTTGTGGTTGACGGAGCGCCTGGGGGGGCCGCCTACGGCATCATCGCGGGCGCACAGGCGGCAGGCATGCCTGAGGACGCCGTCCTGGCGGCCCCCGACCCCGCTGCCGTGGTCAACCTCCTGGCGCCGCTGTTGGCACCCGGAGACGTCGTCCTCGTGAAGGCCTCGCGAGGCGTTGAGCTTGAGCGCGTCGTTGACGGGCTCGTTGACGTCCTTGGCGGCCAGGAGACCGATTCATGACCCTTGAGCTGATCCAGGGGCTGCTCCTGGCGTTCGTGATCGTGGTGATCCTGATGCCGCCGTACCTGCGGCTGCTTCGCCACTTCGGCTTCGCCAAGCAGATCCGCGAGGAGGGGCCGCAGTCCCACATGGTGAAGTGGGGGACCCCCACGATGGGCGGTCTCATGCTGATCACCGTGGTGATCGCGCTGTTTGCAGCGCTTCGCCCCATCCAGGGCGGCATCATCGCGCCCATCGCCACGCTGGGCCTGGTGGGCATGCTTGGCGCGTTTGACGACTACCTCAACGCCCGAACCGGCGAGGGGATCGGCGTCAAGCAGAAGCTGCTCTGGCAGTCGGTGGTGGCGTTTGCCGCCGCGTTCCAGATCCAGAGCACGTACAACATCACGGCCATCTGGGTCCCGTACGTGGGGGACGTGGCGGTGGACAAGATCTTCTACGTGCCGTTTGCCGCCTTCGCCATCATCGCGACGTCCAACGGCGTCAACCTCACGGACGGTCTTGACGGCCTCGCCGGCGGAACACTGGCGTTCGCGTTTGTCTCATTCCTGATCATCGCGCTGCTCAATCAGCCGGCCCAGACCAACATCGCGCTGCTGTGCGCGCTGATCATCGGCGCCCTGCTGGGCTTCCTCTGGTTCAACGTCCATCCGGCGCAGGTGTTCATGGGGGACTCCGGGTCCCTGTCCATGGGCGCCACGCTGGCGGTCATCGCGCTCATCTCGGGCCACATCCTGCTGCTGCCGCTGGTTGGGCTCATCTTTGTCATTGAGGCGCTTTCGGACATCATCCAGATCGGCTACTTCAAGCTCTCACATGGCAAGCGCGTCTTCCGCATGGCGCCCCTCCACCACCACTTCGAGTTGGGCGGCTGGGACGAAGAGAAGATCGCGCTGCGGTTCTGGATCGTGGGGATCCTGGCCGGGCTGCTGGGTGTGACGCTGTTCCTCTCCTCCATCCACGCGCTGGCGTAGGCAGCCGACATGCACACCATCGACCTCGACGCCCTGACCCTTCCCGACGTCCTGCACGGGGCGCTCGACGGACGACCGGTCACGGTGCTTGGCCTTGCCCGCAGCGGGGTGGCGCTGGCGCGCTTCCTGCACGACATGGGCGCCCGAGTGACGGTGTACGACGGGCGGCCGACGGCTCAGCTTGAGCGGTTCATCGGGCTGCTTGGCGATCGAGCCATCACGCTTGCCCTTGGACCGGACGAGGACCCCGCGGCCAGCTGGGCGGGCGCTGCGCTCGTGGCCACCTCGCCCTCCATCACACCCGATTTCCCCACGACGGAGCCGCGTCTGCGCGCCGCGCTGCAGGCCCTGGTGGCGGGTCGCCGCGGCGGCGATCTGCGGCTGCCTGCACTGGTCAGCGAGACCGACCTGTTCCTTCGGCTGTGTCCTGCGCCCACGATCGGCGTCACCGGCACCA
>JANYAA010000474.1 GCA_025355255.1 Chloroflexota bacterium
AAAGGCGTTCCTGACTTCCGCTGAGAAGGTCATCGACCAGGCGGTCATCGACCAGTTCAAGAACAACGCGGCCGGCAAGCTCGGCGGCGCGGACTACGCAGCGACGCTTGCCAACGGCGGCGTCAAGATCTCTCCGTACCACGAGTTTGACTCCGTGTTCGCCGCCGACCTCAAGGCCGGTGTGGACGCGCTGAAGGCAAAGATCGTGTCCGGTGATGTCAAGGTCGCCGTTGGCAAGCGTCGCTGCGTAGTCCGCGCCGCCGAGCTTGCCGGCCGCGTTGTTCTTGAACTGGTCGATGACCGCCTGGTCGATGACCTTCTCAGCGGAAGTCAGGAACGCCTTTGCGTACTCGGGCAGGGTCAGCGCCTGGTCGGCGTCAACACCGATGCCGTACTTGCCGGCAGACAGCATGTACTTGATCGAGCCATTGCCCGTTGCGCCGGCAACCGGTGCGACGACGTCCGCGCCCTGGTCAACGAAGTTCTTGGCAATCTGCTCGCCCTTGGCCGCGTCACCCCACGGGTTGTCGCCGCCGACGAACTGTCCCTTCTGCGCAACCGCGTCCCAGCCCAGGAGCTTGACGGTCTTGCTCTTCTCCTTGTTGTAGTACGCGATGCCGGCGGCGTAGCCGTCCATGAACCGCGTGACGCCCGGGAACTGCTGGCCACCGTAAGTGCCAATGATCCCGGTCTTGCTGAAGCCGGCCGCAAGATACCCGGCCAGCATGCCGGCCTGGTCCACGCGGAAATCGAGACCCGCGAAGTTGCCGGGGATCTTCACGTCGTCAGCGGTGCCGGCCTTGCCGTCAGGACCGCTCGGATCCCAGCTGCTGTCGATGATGCTGAATGCGATCTTGGCGTTGGCGAGCGCGGCCGTCTGGACGGCGCCCTGCTGGTTGTAGCCAACCGCAACAATCGAGTTGCAGCCCTGATCGATCAGGCGCTGGATGTTGGCAGCGTAGTCCGTCGAGCCCTTGGCCTCGCTGTAGGCGGTCTTCATGCCGGCAGCGCCGGTGGCGTCGAGGCCCTTCTTGGCCAGGTCGTTGAAGCCCTTGTCGCCGAGGCCGCCCGTGTCAAACGCGACGCATGCCGTGAACTTGGGGGCGGGGGTCGCCGACGACCCGCCGCACGCGGCGACCTGGATGGCTGCGGCCGCCCCGAAGGCGACCAGCCGGTTGTTCATGTGCAACGTGGAACTCCTCCTATGATCCCGCGCACCCCTCGCAATGGGGGCGGGCCAGACGACAGGGTACGCGATAATCAAGGCGTCCGCGTCATCGAATCCGGCACGAGCGCGGCGCGCCAGGCAGTTTTGGAGGCGTTAAGCGATGACCGATCCGCACCGCGAGCGCAACCGTCTGGCCGCCCTGATCGCCGTGCAGGAGGGCCGCTCACCCGTCCCGCTGCTAGACCGAGCGGCCATCGATATGCTGTTCGTGCGGCGGCCGCGCATCGCCCTCGTGGGCGCGTCGGACAAGCCGGGTCGCCCCTCACACGACACGATGGCGGCCCTCCTGCGCCTGAACGTGGACGTCGTGCCGGTCAACCCCGCGCTCGGCGAGGTCTTGGGCCGCACGTGCTACCCCACCGTGGTGGCCGCCGTTGCAGCGGCAGGCCCGGTGGACATCGTAGACGTGTTCCGGCGGCCGGAGTTCTGCGCTGGCCACGCGCGTGATGCCGTGGCGGCCGGCGCCAAGTGCCTCTGGCTCCAGTTGGGCATCGCCAGTGAGGAGGCGGGGCGGATAGCCCACGCAGCGGGCCTCGGCGTGGTGATGGACCGCTGCACGCTGATTGAGCTCCAGCGGCTTATTGCCGCTGTTCGGCGCCAGGCGGTCCAGTCGTGACGAGTTCGCCGTTCGCGCCAAATCGCACGCTGGCAGGCCGCTGGGGTGTCCTCCGCCCCTCGCTTGGCGTGGCGTTTGGCGCTCGTCTGGCCGAGCTGCGCAAAGGTCCAGGGCGGGAGCGGCGACATCCGGCTGCGGTGATCCCGGCGGCCGTCGTCACGCAGCTGGTCGCCGAGTTCAAGCTCGTGGACGCGCGTGAAGCCGCCCTGCTGGCGCTCGAGACGGCGGCGGCGCTGGCCCGGGCACCGATCTCGGGCTATGGCGTTGGCGTTGCAGGCATCGGCGCCGTCAGCGGGGATCTGATCCTCGGCGGCAACCTCGAGTTCCCGGGCGCCGGCATCGCCCATACGGTGCATGCGGAGGGGTACGCGACGCTGCTGGCCCGCGCCCGCGGCGAGCACCTTGCCGTTCTTGCCTCCACCCAGGCGCGGCCGTGCGCCAACTGCCGCCAGGTGCTGGCCGAGATGGACGGCGCGTGGGCGCTCCAGCTCATCGACCCCCAAGGCCACGAGCTCGCGCTGGAGAACCTGTTTCCGTGGCCGTTTGCGCCCGGCGATCTCGGCGAGGTTGGCGCCCGGGCCACCGCCGCCGAGGCCCTTCACGTAGCGCCTGCCGACGGCCTCTCGGCCGATGTGGCCGCCGCGCTCTCCGCCGCCAGCATCAGGGCCCACGCCCCGTACAGCCGGGATCGCGCCGTCGTGGTGCTTCGGCTGGCTGACGGCTCCCGTGTCAGCGGCGCCGTGCTGGAGAGCGTCGCATTCAACCCCACGATCGGCCCACTTGCGGATGCCCTGGTTGGCCTCGATGCCGCCGGTCGCGGGTCAGCCGCCATACGCGACGCGTGGCTCGCCGTGCGCCGCGGTGCCGTTGTGAACCATGAGGCGCCCGCGCGCGACCTGCTTGCCGTCGTCGCCCCCACCGTCCGGCTGCAGACCACATACTGGGCCTGATCCCCAGAGCCCCGGAGGAACCCGATGCCGATCCACCTGCAAGCCGAGCCCGGCGACTACGCGCCTGTCGTCCTGCTCCCCGGCGACCCCAACCGCGCTACGCGGATCGCCGCACGCTTTGACGGCGGCCTCGAGAAGTCGCGGCTGGTATCCCAGCACCGCGGCCTCCTTGGCTACACCGGCACCGTTGACGGCGTGCCAGTGTCGGTCCAGACCACGATGATGGGCACCCCCACCACGTCCATCGTGATGGAGGAGCTGCTCATGCTGGGCGTGACGACGTTCATCCGCGTCGGCACGACGGGCGGCTTTGGCAAGATGGGCATCGGCGACGCGATTGTGGCGCTCGCGGCGGCCGCATCAACTGGCATGGGCGCCATCCTGGGTGCCGGCGAGGCCACCGCACCAACGGCGGATTTCGACGTTGTCCTCGCGCTGCGGGATGCGGCAATCGCTGAGGGCCTCGTGACCCACGTCGGGCCCATCGTCACGTCAGATGTCTTCTACGATCCGGCGCCAGGCGGCGGCGCGGTCCGCTGGGGCCGCCGCGGGTATCTGGGCGTGGAGATGGAGAGCGCCGCGGTCTTCCTGCTGGCGATGCGCGAGCGCGCGAAGGGCCGCCCGGTGCGCGCCGGGACGATCCTCACGGTGTCCGACGTGCTGGTGGATCCCGAGGACCCCAACGCGCAGCTCGTCGAGGGCGAGGCCTGGTACCGCCCGCCGGAGGACGAGGTCACGCGCCGTGTGGACCTCACCATCGGGGCCGCGCTGAAGGCTGCTGCGGCGCTCGGCCGGGGGTAACCGCCGGCGGTCCGGCGATGCCGGCGCCCGCAGGCACTGCATGGCTGCCTCCAGGGCATGGGCGGCGACAACCGCTCGCCAAGATGACTTCTCGCGCCCATAACCGGCCGGGTACGCATGGGGTGCATGCGGGCAGGCCCAGCGATGGCCGAAGACCGGCGCGACGCGGCACGGTTGGGCGCCGCAGCGACCCTTGCGCATCGCGCTCCGCCGGGGCCAGCCATGCAGTGCAAACGCGGGAGGCCATGCCCAACCGCGGCCGCTACTTGACGAAGGACAGCCCCAGCGCAAAGTCCTCAAGCAGGTCGTCCACGTCCTCGCAACCAACCGAGACGCGGATGATTCCCCCGTCCTTCGGCCGCGGGTACACCAGCGTGAACACGTCGCCGAGGCTCACGCCGATGTCGCAGAGTCGCAGGTGGTCCGTGAAGGCGGCCATGCCCTCGAGACCGCCCCGCGGCTTGAACGTCAGCATCGCGCCAAAGCGGTCGCCGAGCAGCCGCGTCGCCAAGTCGTGGTCGGGGTGCGAGGCGAGACCCGGGTAGCGCACCCACTCCACGCGCGGATCCTCCTTGAGGGACGCCGCCAGCCGGGCCGCATTGGCGGAGCCCGCCGCGGTCCGGAGCGGCAGCGTCCGGACGCCGCGCAGCACGAGGAACGACGAGAAGGGGCTGGCCGCCTGGCCAAACGTGTCGGTCTGCTTGCGGATGGGATCAATCAGCGCCTTGGGCCCCGACACCACGCCCGACACCGCGTCGCCGTGCCCGGAGAGGTACTTCGTGGCGGCGTGGAGGACGAGGTCCGCGCCATGCTCCAGCGGCCGAAGCAGCGCCGGCCCGAAGAACGTGTTGTCCGCGACCAGCAGTGCGCCATGGCGGTGCGCGATCTCCGCGATGGCGGCAATGTCGGGCATGCGGAGGCGCGGGTTCGTGGAGGTCTCGAGAAACACCACTTTGGTGTTGGGGCGGATGGCCGCCTCGACCGCCGCCGGATCGCACATGTCCACGGGCGTGACAGCGATGTTGCGCCGCGGCAGGTCCTCTTCCCAGAGCACTTTGGTGATGGCGAAGACCTCGTCGCCCACGACCAGGTGGTCGCCCGCGGCAAGGTGCGCAAACAGCGTCGCGGACACGGACGCCATGCCGGACGATGCCACGACGCAGTCCTCGGCGCCCTCAAGCGACGCGATCTTCTCCTCGAGCGCCCGGTTCGTGGGGTTGGAGGTGCGCGAGTAGAAGTACGCGCCGGGCTCCCACGCAAGCGCCCGGTCCACGGCTTCTTCCTTCTCCGCAGCCGTGTCGAAGGCGAAGGTCGCCGTGGCGTAAATGGGCGTGTTGTGGGCGTGCGTCGTGGGGTCGGGTCGCTCGCCCGCGTGGATCGCCCGCGTGGCGAATCCCGTGCCGTCCGTGCGCTGCCGCATGCCGCTGCTCTCCTCCAGTCCCTGCCCCGCTGTGTGGGCCCAGTCTAGGTGGAGCAGCGCCAGCAGCCGTCAAGGACTGCGCCGTTGCGCGAATCAGCGAAGGACGAACGCCACCGCCACGCACACAAAGCCCGCAATCACGATCAGCCCGCTCTGCTGGAGCTGCCGACGCATCACGGCCATCGCCACCGAGGCGCCGGTCTTTGCATCGGGCCGAGCGCCGCCACGCCAAGCCTCATAGCGTGCCACGTTGGCGTCCTGCCCTTGGAGCGCCTGATAGCGCCGATACGGCGGCATAAACCGCCGCGTCCCCACGATGATCAGCGCGACGCCCACAACGAGCAGCAGCAGCGACAGCGGACCCACGCGTTCAGCCCTCCAGATTGAGCCGCTCGCGAACGAGCGTGGTGACACGAGCCGCGTCGGCGGCACCGCCGGTAGCCTTCATGACTTGCCCTGTGAAGAATCCGGCGACGGGCTTGCCGGCGTGATAGTCGGCCACGGCGCGCGGGTTGGCGGCGATGACCTTGTCGATATGGCTCAGCAGCGCGGCGTCGTCCGAGATAGGTCCCGGGCCTGCGGCGGCCAGCAGGTTGGACGCCGGCGTGCCATCGGAGAGGTGGCGGTCCAGCAGGTCGCGGCCAACCTGCCGTGTGACGAGGCCGGAGGCGATGGCCCCCAGCAACGTCGCAATGCCAGCGGGCGTGGAGGCGCCGGCCGTGCCCAGGAAGTTCGCATCACCAGCCTTGAGCGCTTTGGCGTGGGCGCCAGTGACGAAGTTGGCGACCTCCTTCGCGGGTGCCGCGTCGACCCCAGCAGCAGCTGTGATCGCCTCGAACGCCGTCGTCATCGTCGCGTCGGCCGTGATCACCGCGGCGTCGTACGCGCCCAGGCCAAGCGCGGCGTAGCGGGCACGGCGAGCTGACGGCAGCTCCGGCAGCGCTGCACGCACGGCCGACACCCACCCGGCGTCAACGCGGAGGGGCGGCAAGTCCGGCTCCGGGAAGTAGCGGTAGTCCTCGGATGTCTCCTTGGCGCGCATCCGATAGGTCAACTGCCGGCCGTCGTCCCAGCCGCGCGTCTCCATCACCAACGGCTCGCCGTTGTCGAGCGCATGCCCCTGCCGCTCGATCTCGTAGGCGATCGCCCGCTCCACGGACCGGAACGAGTTCATGTTCTTCACTTCCACCCGCGTCCCGAAAGGTTCGGTCCCGCGCGGCCGCAGCGACACGTTGGCCTCAACCCGCATCTGGCCGCGCTCCATATCGGCATCGGACACGCCGATCGCCCGCAGCAGCAGCTGGAGCTCCTCCGCATAGCGACGGGCCTGCTCGCCGGTGCGGATGGTGGGCTCCGTGACCACCTCCATGAGCGGCGCGCCGGAGCGGTTGAAGTCCACGAGCGTGGTGCGATCTGCCCCGCCGCCCTCGCCATGGACCAGCTTCGCCGTGTCCTCTTCGAGGTGCGCGCGCCGGATCTCCACTACAAACGGCCCGGCGGACGTCTCGATAGCTAGGCGTCCGTACGCCGCGAGCGGAATGGCGTACTGGCTGATCTGGTAACCCTTCGGGAGGTCCGGGTAGAAGTAGTTCTTGCGCTCCCATTGGGTGCGCTCCGGAATCTGCGCCCCGATGGCGAGACCCGTGGCGATGACGTACTCCACCGCCTGGCGGTTGATCACCGGCAGAGCACCAGGCAGACCCAGACACACCGGGCAGTTGTGCGTGTTGGGCGCGGCGCCGTCGTACGCCGTTGAGCAGCCGCAGAACATCTTGGAGTTGGTGCGGAGCTGGCAGTGGATCTCGATGCCGATGACGGCCTCGTACCGCTCGAGGACGGCATCAGCTGCGGTCGTGGTCATCGCCCGTGAGTTTCGCACACGCGCCCCGGGAGGGGCCCGCGGGGTTGTTCGATCACCACTGGTGATCAATGGCGGCGCTTCAGGCGGGCAAGCCGGAATTGGGCGCGGTCCCTGTCCGGCCGGTACCGACTCCGAGGCAGATATCACGGCTGGTGATATTCCCCCCCGTTTCCGCTCTTGGCACGCCTTGGCGTGCCCTTGCGGTGTCCCCACAAAGAGAATCGGCTGGTGAATACCACGAGTGGTGATGACGGGGCCCACGCAGCCCCGGCGCAGGCGCTCGAAACGCCCGGAGCGGGTCAGGCGACGGGACGCAGCTCCGCAATCGCCTGCTGGATGGCCGCATGCAGGTTGGCTCCGGTGGGCTGGCCGTACATCGACACGACACCGTGCGCCGGTTCATCGTCAAAGCCCGTCATGCCGACACCCGGGAACGTGAGCACTATGGGGACGGCGGCGTGCACGCGGCGCAGGTCAGAGATGAGCCGCTGGGCGCCATCGATGTCGCCATCGGCAAATGCGTCATACACCAGCACATCGGACCGGTCCGCCATGTCGCAGCGACCACCGTTCAGCACCGGGCAGGTGTTGGCGGATGGCCCGCTGCACTGCTCAACCTCGTAGCCGAAGCGGCGCAGTGACTCCACCTCCTGGTCGGCGAGGTCGATGTCGTGGTGGACGACGAGCGCTCGGGTCATGGCGGACCTCCATCACCCGGTGCCGTCCGCGGATCGAGCATCGCGGACGCCGGTAGCCGAAGGTTGCGCGTCTTCCGGCCCCTCCGCAAAGGGGCGAAGGTCACAACCTCTAGAAAGGGCTATCCAGCGCTCTCCACCTTGAGCCGGCCGAGGAAACGCTCGATGCGCGCCAGCGCTTCCTCGAGCTTCTCGTAGCTGGTGGCGTAGCACATGCGCACGTGGCCTTCGCCCGACGGCCCAAACGCGTTGCCCGGGACGCAGGCGACCGCCTCCTCCTGGATCAGGCGCTCCACGAACTCGTCTGACGTGAGGCCGGTGGAGGAGATGTTGGGGAATGCATAGAAGGCGCCGCGCGGCTCAAACGTGGGGAGGCCAAGGCGATTCAGGCCGTCCACCAGCAAACGCCGGCGTCGGTCGTACTCGGCGCGCATCGCCTCAACCGCGGGTTCACCGCCAGTGATCGCCACGAGCGCAGCGTCCTGCGCCACGGTCGGCGCCGACATGATCCCGTACTGGTGGACCTTGACGATGCCCTCAAGCAGGTGCGCCGGGGCGCAGAGCCATCCCACGCGCCACC
>JANYAA010000478.1 GCA_025355255.1 Chloroflexota bacterium
TCACCGTACCATCGGATGCCGGATGCGGCATCCGATGCCCCGTCAGCCGAGCGTCAGCCAAACGGGCTGCGTGCACTGGGGCCCCGGCCGGCGCCCGCGTTCTCGGGAGGCCGGGCGACCGCCCAGCCGGGGTTCTCGCGACCGGCCAAATACCGCGAGTTGGCGCTCCGCCACGACAGTTCGCGGAAGCCCATGGCGCCCCAGCCAACGAGCGTCATGTACGCGGTAGGCCGCACGAAGGGCGTGATGCGGACAAGTTCTGACACGGTGAGCAGCCCGTCGAGCAGCCGCTTGCGCTCCAGCAGCGGGACGTCCAGCAGCGGCTGATCATCGAGCCAGAGCAGATCCGTGGCGACAAACGCGAACGCCTCGCCCGCCGCCAGCGCCTGGAGGACTGCCGGCGCCTGCTTCTCCATTTGCGCCAGGTGGTGGCGCGCGTGGATGTACGGGTCATCCTTGCGCGGACGACGCCTCGGCAGGAACGTGGATGAACGGGGAATCGACGGCGGGGGCGGCACCATCACCGTCGGGTTGCCGAGCGCGGCCGTCGTGAGATGGCCCTCGATGACGGCGGTGACGCCGCTGGCCGCTTCGCGGAGCGCCGCGTCCAGCGCGTCCGGGAGGGGCACCGGGGATCCTGGCCGATGGGCCTCCACCGCGGTCTCGGTGCTGGCGATCACCACGCGCAGGCCGCCCCAGTCGGGCTCCACAATCGGGTCCACGATGTCGCGCGGGCCCACGCGGCCCGGGAGCTGTGGCGTCCAGGCGGCGGCGATCTCGCGCAGATCAGGGGTGACAGCCATGGCGCGATGCTACTCCGGCGGCGCGGCGCCGGTCGCGTCGGCTGCCCAGCCGCCACTCCAGCGCTTGCGCCCGCCTCTATGATCCGCGCACCAGCGTGCGTCCTGTGGGGCGCGTCTCGGGGCCCAGACCAGACAACACGAGGGATCGCATGACGGCAGCCGCTCCCGCCGCAGGACTCAACGATATCCAGCGTCAGAACCACAGGAAGATCACCCGAGGCGCTTGGGCGCTGTACGACTTCGCGGACACCATCTGGTCGTTCGCGGTCTTCTCGCGGGCGATCTCGCTGTTCCTCATCGCGAAGCTTGGCGACAGCGACGGCAACCTGTGGCTGGGCCTGTCGGTCGCGATTTCCGTGGGCATCAACGCGCTGGTCTCGCCGTTCCTTGGCGCCGTGTCGGACAAGTACGGGCGCCGCATCCCGTTCCTCATCGCGTTCACGGTTGGGGCCGTGGTGCCGTCCGTCCTGATCCCGTTTGTCCCGGTCCCGCTGGGGATCGTCCTGTTCTGTCTCGCGATGTTCAGCTATCAGGCGTCGCTCGTGTACTACGACGCCACGCTGCAGCTGGTGAGCCTGCCCGAGAACCGCGGGCGCATCGCCAGCCTCTCCACGGGCGTTGGCTACATGGGCACCGTGTTTATCGCGGCGCTGATCATCCTGACCGACCTGTCGGTGGAGATGACCTTTGTTGTGGCGTCGCTGCTCTTCCTGGGCATCTCGCTGCCGGTGTTCATCCTGCTCAAGGATGATCCCAGCCTGCGGCGTGAGGAGCAGCACGCGCTTGGCGCGGCCTGGTCGCAAACGCTCCGGACCGTCCGCTCGCTGGGCCAGTACCCGGGTCTCGGCCGCTTCCTCGCCGCGCGGTTCTTCTACACGGACGCGCTGAACACCAGCATCACGATCATGACCATCTTCTCGATCAAGGCGGTTGGCTTCACCGAGAAGGAATCCACCTACGTCCTGCTGGGGCTGACGCTGTCGGCCATCGTCTCGGCCTTCATCTGGGGCCGGCTGGTGGACCGCTTCGGGCCCAAGCGGACGCTGTTCTCGGTCCTCGCGCTGTGGGCCGTGGCGCTGCTTATCGGCGGCACGCTGCTCGCCAAGCCCGCCTTCCTGTTTGCCGGCGTGCTGATCGGCGCGGGTTTCGCGGGCCTCCATGTGTCAGACCGCGTGCTGATGTACCGCCTGTCGCCACCCGAGCGGCTGGGCGAGTTCTACGGGCTCTACGGTCTGGTGGGCAAGGGCTCCCAGGTGCTGGGCAACCTGTTCTGGGGCATCACCCTGTTCCTCACCTTTGACACGCTGGGCAAGGGCGCGTACCAGCTGGGGATCTTCACCCTGCTCTTCGCGATGCTCGTGGGGCTGTTCCTGCTCCGCCCTGTCCCGGAGCGGCGCGAGGGCTGACCTGGAGCCGTCAGACCCCGTAGCCCGCCGGGTGCGCCAGCCGCCACGCCCAGGCCGAGCCAATCATCTCCGGCAGCGTGGAGCGACGCGGCGTCCAGCCGAGGATGGCCCTCGCCCGCTCGTTGGACGCCACCAGCACCGGCGGATCGCCAGCCCGTCGCGGCCCAACCGTGTAGGGGACCGGCGCGCCGACAACCGCCTCGGCAGCGGCCAACACGTCGTGCACGGAGAACCCGCTCGACGTCCCGAGATTGCAGATCACGGGCTCCGTGGCGCCGCCGCCAACCGTGCCCGTCCGCGCATCGGCAGGCGAGGTGGCTTCCAGCGCCGCCAGGTGCGCATCGGCCAGGTCAGCCACGTGGATGTAGTCGCGAATGGGCGTGCCGTCTGGCGTGGGGTAGTCCTCGCCGTACAGCATGAGCGGCGGTCCGCCCTCGGCCGCGAGGAGGACGTTGGGGATCAGGTGGGTCTCGGGGCGGTGTACCTCGCCGAGACGCTCGGTGGCGCCCGCCACGTTGAAGTAGCGCAGGATCACCGATCGCAGCCCGTAGGCGTGGCCGTACCAGCGCAGCACGCCCTCGAATGCGCGCTTTGTCTCCCCGTACGTGTTGATGGGCCGGAGCGGCGCGTCCTCGAGGACGGGCGTGCTTTCCGGGACGCCGTACGTGGCGGCCGTGGAGGAGAAGACCACTCGGCCGACACCCGCTTCACGCGCCGCCTCAAGCAGGGCGATGCCGCCCGCGACGTTGTCGCGGTAGTACTTGGCCGGGTTGCTCATGCTCTCGCCCACCAGTGAGCGGGCGGCGCAGTGAAGGATCGCGTCGATCCGCTCGTCGCGCAGCAGGGTCCGAACGGCGGCTTCCGCGGCGTAGGAGCCCTCGACCAAGCGGGCCGCCGGGTTCACGCCAGGGCCGTGGCCGGTGGTGAGGTCGTCCAAGACCACCACGTCATGGCCCGCCGCCAAGATCGCGTCAACGGACACGCCGCCGACATAGCCGGCGCCGCCGGTCACCAGGACTCTCATGGGCGCGGGGCTCCCTTTGGCGCAG
>JANYAA010000023.1 GCA_025355255.1 Chloroflexota bacterium
TGCTTGGCGGCGCGCAGATCTTGGCGGGCGAGCGCGTCCTGGCGGTCAACGCGGCAGCCAACCGGGACCCTGCGCGTTGGGATTCGCCCGAGACGTTTGACCCGAGCCGGCCTCGGCTGGCCAGTCACCTCGCCTTTAACGTTGGGCCGCGGCACTGCGCGGGTGCCCACATTGCCCGACTCGAGGTTGCCGAGGCGATCCGCGCACTGTTCGCGGCCTTCCCAGACCTCGAGTTGAACGAGCCTGCGCCAGCCCCGGCGTACCTAGGCTTTGTGTCGCGGGCGTGGCGGCCGATCCACCTACGCCACGGGGCCGGCGGGCACGCCACCGGGTCAGTCCCCGACGCGCTCCCAGACCAGCGCCTGTGACGAAAGGCGGCCCCGCAGGAGGAACGGGTCCGCGCTGAGCGTCAGTTGCCTGCCCCCAGCAGGCATGGCAACGTGGCGCCGCTGCGTGGTGCCGATCCAGTTGGGAAACAGGCTCATCGTGACCGAGTGAAGGACGTCGCCGCCCTCGATGCGGAACGTGCCCGAGTAGGCTATGAACGAGCTCATCGCATCGAGCCGCTGGTCAGCAGGCCCACCCGCGAGGTCGCCCCCGTCAATCGGGGTGCGTCCAGCCCGCCCGATCGTGGTGATCATCGTCCCGTCCACCGTGTAGACGACGACGCCTTCAGGGTGCTCGCCCATCGGCAGCTGGATCCCGTCGGCAGCCTCGGAGGTCCAGGATCGCAGGCGCCAAACCCCGATGAGGTCTGCGGCAGACAGGCTGGCCGGCTCGCGGCTCATGCCGGCACCGGGGCGTCGGCGCGAAGCAGTCCCTCGTGCTTGAGTTCGGCCCAGAGGTCTGGCGGGATCAAGTGCGAGAACGCGGCCACGCTGCGCTCCTGCTGCGCCGGAGACGAGGCGCCCGGGATGACCGCAGCGACAGACGGGTGGCCCAGCGGGAACTGCAGCGCCGCCGCCGCGAGCGGTACGCCATGGCGCTCGCACACGGCCGAGATGCCGCGGACGCGTGCACGGACCTCATCGGTGGCCGGTGCGTAGGCGTACATTGCCTCGGGCACGTCGCCTTTGGCGAGGATCCCGGACCCGAACGGCGAACCAATGACAAGACCGATGCCGCGCGCCGCACAGGCCGGGAACTCGTCGTCCAGCACGCCCTGATCCAGCAGCGTGTAGGGCATCGCCACGAGGAACGCGTCCACCGGCACAAGGTCCAGGAACCGAAGGAGGGGCCCGCGGACGTTGATGCCAACGCCAATCGCCCGGATCAGGTCGGCAGCCTTGAGCTCCTCCAGCGCCCGCCAGCCGGACGCCGCCAGCTGCCCGAAGTGGAAGTTCAGCTGATCGCCGCTGCCGAAATGCAGATGGTCGAGGTCGTGGATCCAGGCGACGTCCAGGCGGGTGATGCCCAGCCGCTGCTGGCTCTGCTCAAAGCCGCGCATGATCCCGTCGTAGGAGTAGTCGAACACCACCTCGTTGGGGCCGCCGCCAGCCCACGGCGCGCCGGAGAACGTGGCCGGGTTGTGCGGCGCTTTGAGCCAGCGGCCCACCTTGGATGAGAGCGTGTAGTCGTCGCGCCGCTCGCCGCGCAGGCCCGAGCCGGTGCGCAGTTCAGACAGGCCGCGACCATACCAGGGGGCGGTGTCGAAATAGCGGATGCCGTTGTCCCATGCGGCGCGGACCGCGCCAAACGCGACCGCCTCCGGGACCCGCACGAACAACTCGCCGATCGATGCGCCCCCAAAGCCCATCTGCGTCATCGACACCGCGGTTGTTCCGAGCGTCCGTCGCTGCGTCGGGTCCATGTGGTCAGGGGCCTCCGTGGTCTCTGGTGTCAGCGGTGGTCAGGCGGTGATCAGACGGTGGTCAAGACGGAGCGGAAGGCGCGTCCGGCCTTGAGGTCCTCGAGGGCCTCGTTGGCCTCCTCAAGCGGGCGCACGTGTTCCACGAGGTGATCGACGGCGAGCGTGCCGTCCAGATACAGGTCGATGGCATCGCGGATGTCGTCCGGCACAAACCCGCGTGAGCCCAGAACGGACAGCTCGCGCCAGAAGATCTCCGTCGCCCTTGCGCGGAACTGGTCGAGGCTGCTTCCGATCAGCACCACGCGGCCGCCCGGCCCGCCCATCGCGATGGCCTGCTCATCCACGGCGGCTGAGCCGACGCACTGGATCACGACGTCAGGTCCATGCCCTCCCGTGAGCGCCTTGACCGCCGCAACCGGGTCGCCGTCGTCCGCCGCGACCGTCTCGTCCGCGCCAAGCTGCCGAGCCAGCGCGAGCTTTGCCTCGGACCGAGTGACTGCGATCACGCGGGCGCCAAACGCCTTGCCCAATTGGACGGCGTTTGACCCTAGCCCGCCGATACCGAGGACGGCCAGCGTCTCGCCCGGCTGCAGGTGCGCAACGCGCTTGAGGCCGTGGAGCGGGGTTGCCACCGCATCCGTTAGCACGGCGAGGATGGCAGGTGGCACCGCTGCGCGCGGCCGAATAAGTGCCTCCACCGGGCGGATGACGTAGTCGGCAAAGGCGCCGTCCACGTCCACGCCCATGCGCGTCACCGCCGGGCTGATGTTGGGCCTGCCGCGGGCCGCCCACGGATCGCCTGCCGGGACGGTGATGTAGTAGAGCGCCACTTGATCGCCCACGGCCACATCGGTGACCCCGTCGCCGACGAGGTCCATGTCGCC